>JAVBSE010000139.1:0-4196 GCA_031547315.1 Opitutales bacterium | reverse complement strand
GGCGGAATTTCTTCTGAAAGAGAAGTTTCTTTGGTCAGCGGAAAATTTGTTAGCGAAGCTTTGTCCAAAAACTTTTGCGTTGAATCTTACGTGCTTGATGAAAACAAAATTCCTTCAGAAATTTCTCCTGATACCCATATAGTGTTTCCTGCAATGCATGGCGAATATGGCGAAGACGGAAAACTTCAAAAAGAGCTTGAAGACGCAGGCTTCTCTTATGCGGGCAGCAGTTCTTTGGCCAGCGCAGTTTGCATGATTAAACCCGCCTCAAAAGCAATGATGAAAGAGGCTGGTTTAAACCTTGCAAAAGAACTTGTATTTAACGCAAATGAAATCCCTTCGGCAGAAATTGCAATTGCCCTTCTTGGCGAAAATACAATTTTAAAACCTGCCGACAAAGGCAGCAGCGTGGGCTTAAAAACTATAAAAAGTCTTGAAGAAATGCGCAGCGCCTTATCAGAAATAAAATCTGGCATGTGGATGCTTGAAAGTTTATTTAAGGGCAGAGAATTTTCAATCGGAGTAATAGACGGCAAAGCAATGGGCATTGTAGAAATTATCCCTGAAGGCGGCGTTTACGACTTTAAGCGCAAATACACTTCAGGTGCAACACGCTATGAATTCCCCGCAAAACTTGAAACATCGCAGGAAGCCATGTTAAAAACTTGCGCAGAAAAAGCTTTCTTTGCCTGCGCTTGCAGAGACTTTGCAAGAGTGGATTTTTTAATGAATGAAAAAAGCGAATACATTGTTCTTGAAATAAACACTCTTCCTGGAATGACGCCAACCAGCCTTTTGCCAAAGAGCGCATCCTGCAATTCTTACACATTTGAATCTTTGTGCGCAAAAATGTTAGAGGGCGCAATTTGCAGATTTCAAAAATAAAATTTTAAATGCCTAAAGAACCTGAAGTCAAAACTTGGCAAGATCTGAAACCTAAAAAAAACAGATCTGTTTCTTGGCGTGCAAGACTTAGGTCATTTTTTATTTTTATAAAATTTTTGCTTTATCTTCTTATTATTTGCGGACTGGGTGCTTTAGGCTACATAGCTTACAAAAACGGAACTATACAAAAAGCAATTACACCTGCTACAGAAGTCCTTAAAGAAACAAGTTTTTCTAGTGACGGAATAATATCTGAGACTTGGTTTCTTAGAAATGGATTTTTCCCTGAAGCAAAAAATTTGGCAGATATTGACATAGTTTTGCTCAGAAAAAATTTTGAAAAATTAAGACAAATCAAATCTGCAGAAATTAAAAAAATTTATCCTGATAAAATCAGCATTACAATCAGCGAGCGCCAGCCAATTGCAAGGGTTGCGGTGGCTCGCCAAAAAGATTTAACAATTTATGCAATAGCAAGCGATGGCGTTTTTTATGAACCTATTTGCATGGAAACTGAAAACTTTGAAAAACTTTTGTGGCTTGCAGGAGTTCCTCTTGTTGAAGTTTCAAACAAGCTGGAGCCTTTTACAAAAGCAAAAGAACTTGAAGCGTTTTTGCTTTTATCCAAAAACACGCTTCCAAAAAATTATGAAACTTGGGAGTCTGTAAATGTCAGCGAAATTTCCAGCATCACGCTACCCCTTATAATGGTTACAACAAAAAGCGGATTAAAAATTATTTTCCATATAAACAATCTTGAATTTCAGCTAAAAAAATTGGAGTATGTTCTCAGATTTTATGACGAAGACGCTTTGCAGAAAATCGAAAAAATAGATTTATCACTAAGAACCCAAGCCATCATAACAGAAAAAAAACATACACGATGAAAGACAGCGAAGCAGTTTTAGCTCTTGAAATCGGAACCTCTAAAACACAAGTGTTTTTGGGTGAAATTGTTGATGGCACAAAGCTCAACATTGTAAAGCTTGGCTTTGCCAGCGCAAGCGGCGTAAAAAAAGGAGACATCCTAAATGAAGCGATGGTTGCAGACCTTGCGCAAAGTGCCATCTTAAAGGCCGAAGATAAATCCGCAAAGCGCCCAGAATCTGTTTATTTGGCAATATCGGGAACGCATATAAAAGGAATTAGAAGCGTTGGCAGCGCCAATGTTAGCGGTGTTGGCGGGCTTGTAACAGCAGAAGATATTTTGCGTGCAAAAAATGACGCAAAAAGTAAAAAGCTTGAGGCTGGGCGTTCTTACATAAACAGAATATGCTCCGGATTTTATTTAGACGGAAAATATTGCGACAATCCCCTTGGGCAAAAAGCAGAAATTCTTGAAGCAGAATATTGGCTCTTGCATGGCGAAGACGAAAAAATTGAAAGTGCAATGCACATTGTAAGAAGCTTTGGGCTAGAGGTGAAACAGCTGATACATTCTGCGCTTGCTTCTTCGCTTGCCGTAACGTCACAAAAATCCAGAAATGAAGGCGTGCTTGTTTTGGACATTGGCTGTGGAACTACTGATTATGTAATGTTTAGAAATGGCCGTGCAGCTCAGCTTGGAACTATTCCTGTTGGTGGCGATCATATTACTAACGACATTTATATGGGGCTTCAAATAAGCATAAAAAATGCAAATTCTTTGAAGCTAAAATACGGAAAAATTGTTTTAACCCCTGAAGAAAGAGCCTCTGAAATTTGGCTTAAGGGAGACAAATCTATTGGCGACAAAGTTTTTCTTTACGACTCTCTTAACAAAATTATTTGCGCCAGATTTGAAGAACTCTTTACGATTGTTCGCTCTGAATTGTCTGAATTTTTTGATAAGAATCAGGTGCCCTTAGTTTTGTTAACCGGGGGCGTTTCAAAAACAGAAGGTTTAAACATTATTGCGTCGGCAGTGCTTGGGGCGCACTCCGAAATTGCAAGCTTTGCAGAGCCGCTTAAGCCCACGCTTTGCCATCCTGAATACGCAACAGGCATAGGCCTTTTAATGATGGCACGCTCTGACGCACAAAGGGGCGATAGCGAAAAAAACAAAAACTGGTTTTCTAAAATTTTTAAACGCTAAATTTAGATGAGTGATATTTCAAAAGTTTCAATCAAAATTTTGGGCATAGGCGGCGGCGGCTCTAATACTGTCAGCGCAATATCCTCTGAATTGGATGATTTGTCTTTTGCTGCAATGAATACAGATGCGCGTGCGCTTGAAGCTTTAAATATTTCGGAAAAAATTTTAATCGGAAAAAACGTTACGCACTCTATGGGCGCAGGAGGCGACGCAAAGTTGGGTAAGGCTGCAATTTTATCTGATATCGATTCTGTAAGAAGCATTGTTGGAGGCGTTGATTTACTTGTAATTTGCACGTCTTTGGGCGGCGGCACAGGCTCTGGAGCATCTGCTTTGGTTGCCGATGCAGCAAGGCAAGCAGGTGCAAAAACAATTGCGTTTTGCACAATGCCTTTTGAAATTGAAGGCAGAGAAAAAATGCGCACAGCCAATTTGGCTCTTGCAGATTTAAGAAAGTCTTGCGATGCAGTAATTCCGCTTTATAATGACAATATGCTTGCCGGAGAAATGGGCCTAGAAGAAGCAATTTTAGAGGCAAACAAATGTATAATTTTTGCAATAAAACTTCTTAGCAAATTATTAAACCACGCAGGTCTGATTAACATAGATTTTGCAGATTTAAGCAAAACACTGGGCAGCAATAAAGAGAATAAAACTCTTTTCACCTACTCTTTTGCAGAGGGCAAAAATTATATTGAAAAAGCCATTTTGGCGCTTGAAGACTGCCCTATTTTAAAGTCGCCGGACTCTCCTTTAAAAACGTCTAAGCTGCTAATAAATTTATGCGCCGGCAAAAATTTTTCTGCAAATAAATTAAAAGACACCTTAATAAAAATTGCTTCAAAATTTTGCCTTGGCGAAGAAGTTTTATTTGGCGCAAATTTGGATGAAGCCTATGCAGAAAAAATTGAAATTTTTGTTCTGGGAATAGAGGCTGTTAAATCGGACGAAGACAAAGCGCCTGAAAGTTCGCAAATACATTCCCAGTTAGAGCTGCCTTCAGAATTTGCGTCTGTGCCTACAAAATCTAAACTCACGCAAAAGTCAAAAGCCAAGGCAGCCGCAAAACTTGCTGAAGAAAATGCTCAAGGCAAGTTTGAATTTATTTCAGAACTAGATAAGCAAAGGGGCTTCTTTGATGACACTCCGCCCAATATTTATAAAAATGAAGATTTAGACGTGCCCACTTATTTACGCAAGGGCATAAAGCTTGTAATCAAAAAGTCTTAAATTTTTA
>JAVBSE010000082.1:0-6794 GCA_031547315.1 Opitutales bacterium | reverse complement strand
TTCATTCAGCTTTCTCATGACCACAACGTTAGGGTTGGGCGCTTGCACGTTGGCCCTGTAACAGAAGCTTGGGCAGAAGCTGCCGACGAGATTGGCTTTTTGTTTTCTGTTGAAGGCATTTGGCCTTGGCTGCTTTTAAAGAAAGATGTTATTCCTGCTGAAAACTTGTTAGATGCTTGGCGTTCAGACTGGTCTGCGATAGTAAAAAAATATCGCAATCACCCGGCTATAGGTTTGTGGACAGTTAATAATGAAATGAAATTTTCTATTTTCGACAAGGGCAATCATGAAATGCTTTTGAAGAAATGGACTATTGTAAGCAAAATGATAAAAATTATGCGTGAAATAGACCCAACACGCCCAATTGTTGCAGACTCTGGCTATGTTCGCAAAGAAGGCGGCTTGTCTGATTATGAGCAGGTAGTTAAGGCAAACAATTTGGATGATGGCGATATTGATGATATTCATCGCTATTTTGGCTGGTACAACGAGTCTTTCTTTTACTTGTATGATGGGCAGCTTGGCAATTTGGCTTCTCCTGACAGGCCTTTTATTTCTCAGGAAATGTCTACAGGCTATTCTAATGAAGATGATGGCTTGCCTTCAAGAGTTTACCTCTTTAATCATTATACGCCTCAGGCTTTGATTGGCGATTATGCGTTTGAGCACAATAACCCCGATTATTTTTTGAATCGCCAAAGCTTTATGACAAAAGAATTGGGAGAGGCTTTCCGCAGAAAAAATCGCAGCAATGTGGCAGGTGTGCTTCACTTTGGCTATGTTACTTGGTTTAAAGATTCTCACTTTGCAGATTCTGTAGAGGCAAGAATTGGCGCAAAGAATCTTAAAAAGATGCTGAGCCCTGTTTTAGTTTCTTGTGAACTTTTTGGCAGGCACTTTTATGATGAGCGTGAAATTACAAGAAATGTTTTTGTGATGAACGACTCTGACGACTTTAAGGCAATTCCCGCATCGGAACTTAAGTGGGAAATCAAAGTGGACTGCAAAGTAATTGCTTCCGGCTCTCAGATTGTAAAGAGCGTTGATTACTATACAAATGAGCAGTTCCCTCTTAAAATTAAATTGCCAAAGGTAGATACAAAAGTTGACGCAAAGCTTTGCTTTACGCTTGTGGGCAATGGCAAATTATTGTCTGAAAACGATTACGATATTGTAATTGCAAACAAGGCTTGGACAACAGCAGGCGCTTCAAGCGCAGATATTGCAGTTTATGATCCTAAGAATATTTATGCAGATTCCTTTAAGTCTTTTGTTCCAAGAACTATCAAAAATGCAGAAGAATTTGGAAGCGCTAAAGTCATAGTAATTGCAGATCTTGCAGAGTTCTTTAAAGATGGCGCTAATAAAACAGCTCTTGAAAAGTTTATTGAAAATGGAGGCAAAACATTGCTTTTGAATCCTGAAAAAACTTTTGCAGATTGGCAGCCTGACGCAATCAAGCTTTTCCGCAAGCAAAAGGGCGAAATTGTTTTGCCAAAAGTTCCTGAATCCGGAGTGTTTGCAGGCATTAATCCTATGGAAATGTGCTGGTTTGCTGACGAGGGTTCAAGGGCTGTTCCTCTTGCAGCAACTGCTGTGTATCAGATAAATCGTGAAAATAAAAACGTTCGCGAGCTTGCGGAAAATATTCAGATTCACGCATATTTGCAAAAGCCAACAGATGTGCTAAAGTACTCTGGTGCAACAATAGTTGAACTTAAAAAAGGCGAGGGTAAAATTCTTGCAAGTGAAATGCGCTTAAGCGCAGGCAAAGACGATCCTATTGCGCAAAAGATGCTTACAAATATGGTTTTAGATTTACTTAAGTAAGTTTAGTAAAAGTTAATTTAAAAGACGCCTTGAAAAAGGCGTTTTTTTTTGTAAATTGTTTCTAAGAATAAAAATACATGAAAGCAGTTTTAGATAAATATTTTTTAATTAGCGCAAGAAATTCTACAATAAAAACAGAAATTGTGGCAGGGCTTACAACGTTTGCTGCAATGTCTTACATCCTTGCAGTAAATCCAATAATACTTTCCAGCACAGGAATGGATAGAGTTGGGCTTGTAACTGTTACTGCGCTAGCAGCATTTTTTGGCTCTGTGTTCATGGGTCTTTTTGCAAAGCTGCCTATAGGAGTTGCGCCTGCAATGGGTACAAATTCTTATTTTGCGCTAATTATATGCGCAGGAATGGGTGTACCTTGGCAAGGGGCTTTATCTTTAACTTTTTATAATGGACTTTTATTTTTATTGATTTCTCTATTGGGTATAAGAGAAAAAATTATCAAGGCGGTTCCTGCACCTTTGCAAGTTGGCTTGCAGTGTGGAATAGGCTTATTTATTGCCTTTATGGGCTTGCAGCATTCCGGCTTAATTATTGGGAATCCTGCTACGCTTGTCAGCATAGGAAATTTAGTTTCTGCCAAGTCTATAATTTGCATTTTGGGCTTTATATTTATGGCTTACTTAATTGCAAAGAGGGTGCAGTCCGGAATAATTCTTACCATACTTGCAATAACTTTTATTTGCTTTTTTATTCCAGATGCAGACGGCAAAAATCTGGCGACTTTCCCCAGTAAAATTTTAAGTTTGCCCGCATCAATATCTCAAACATTTTTTGCCATAGATTTTGCTTGGCCATTTAAAGATTTAAAAGCCTCTTTGCCCATAATTTTTACTCTGCTTTTGCTGGATATGTTTGACACAATAGGCAGCGTTATCGCCCTTGGCAGACGCACAGGTATGATGAACCAAAAGGGAGAAATGAAAGGCATAGGGCGCACGCTTGTTGTAGATTCAAGCGCCACTATTTTGGGTTCATTTTTAGGCACTTCCACTGTTACGGCTTATGTGGAATCTGCGGCGGGCATAGAGGCAGGAGGACGTACAGGCCTTGCAGCCTTAACTACAGGATTATTATTTTTATGCGCCTTATTCTTTAACCCTATAATTTCTGCAGCGCCGGAAATTTCTACTGCGCCTGTGCTTATTTTGGTTGGAATTATGATGACATCGGGAATGTCCAATCTTAATTTTAAAGACCTTTCAGAAACAATACCCGCAATGTTTTGCATGCTCATGATAATGCTTACATTCAGCATTACTCAAGGCTTTGCATTTGGCGTTCTAATGTATGTTGTTATGATGATAGCTTCTAAGCGCACAAGAAAAATCACAAGCGGAACTTGGATTTTATTTGCTGTAATGATAGCTTTTATTTTTGGCGCGGCTAAGTAGAAATTTAATTTTTCTTTTTAGCATTTTGCATAACGTTTGTTATAGTTTCTGCAATGCTTGCCCTTACAATAGGTTTAAAGAGTATGCCATCGAAGGTTTTGTCTGCATTTTCTACCTGAGTATCTGCAGTAACTGCGATTACAGGAATACCGGATAATTTAGGGTCGGACTTTACTATTTGTGCAAATTCTCTGCCGCCCATATTTGGCATCCAAAGGTCTGTCATAATAATATCGGGCTTTTCTTTTGAAAGAATTTCTAGGGCTTCGTTTGCGCTGAGAGCTTCCAATACCTTTATGCCCATACCTTTTAGCATATTCTTAAGAACTTTTACGTTCATCAAAATATCGTCAACAATTAAAATCTTTAGGTCGAAATTAATTTCTTCAAAATTTATATTTTGAACCAAGGGTTTTTGCTCGCTTGTTTCAAGAATTTTAGTGCTTGCAATAAGCTCTACATCTTTAAAATACAGCTTGAAAGTGCTGCCCACACCCGGAGTGCTTTCAACATTTATTGTAGCGTTCATTTTTTGAGCCAAGCGCCTTACAATAGGAAGCCCCAGACCCGTGCCCTCATAAACTGCGCTGCCTCTTACTCTGTTGGTGTATTCACGTTCAAAGGGATTAAATATCTTGTCTATAAACTGTGGCTCAATGCCAATGCCGCTGTCTTTAATATCTATAGATAAGTTGCCAAGCGTATCAGATATTTTTTCTAGGCGTATATAAACGTCTACGCCGCCTTTGGAAGTAAATTTGATGGCATTGCCAATAATGTTCATTAAAATTTGTTTTATGCGCAGCAAATCTAAGCTCACATAAGGCAAATTGTCTTCAAGATGAAACTTAACGTAAATATCTTTCTTTTTTGCATTAAAGTGGAATATGCGTTCAAACTCATCAGAAATTTCACGAAGATTTATTGGCGTCTTTAAGATTTCTATTTGGTCGGACTCTAACTTTGAAAGGTCTAAAATATCGTTAATAAGCGACAGCAATGTATTTGCCGCAAAATTGATATTCTTAAGATTATGCAAGCGCTCTTCATTAGTTAAGCTAGGGTTTTGTGTAAGCTCAGAATAGCCAATAACCGCATTAAGAGGCGTGCGCAATTCATGGCTCATAGTTGCCAAAAAGTAAGATTTAGACTTGTCCGCAGCCTGCGCATTTTCCATTGCTTTGATTGCCAAACGCTTGCTCTTGTTGTACTCAGTCATATCCACAAGAGTTTCTACAACGTAAAGAATTTCGTTTTCAGCGCTCAAGATAGGGTTAACTGTCATTCTAAATTCTCTGTTATTTACAAGAAGTTCGCTGACGACAGGTTTTTTAGTTTTAATGCACAAATTTACAGGGCAGGTGTCATCATTATAAGCGCCCCTGCAAAGCAAAGAGCCGCAAGATTCATTTTCTTCAAAATTTGGCGGTATTCCTAAAAATTCTGCAGTTGCAATATTTGCGGAAATTAATTTTCTGTGTGAATCAAAAAGCAAAACAGGAATTTCAATCGAATCTAAAATTAAACGCCTGTTGCGTTCTGACTTGGCAATATTTTCTTTGTTTTTGAATCTGTCGATAATGATTTCAAACACATTGGCCAGAGCCTTTACCAAGTTTTCTTCAAATTTTGTAAACGTATGAGTTTCGTTTAAATATTCTAAAGCAATGAAGCCCAAAACATTTTCATTCTTTGATATCCCTGTTAAGAAAATGGATTTTAGATTTTTATAATCTGTAGTATTTTTCATCAAAACAAATTCAGGCGATATTTCAGAATGAATATCTTCGCTGACAACTGTTTCTTTATTGATGATTTTTTTAAGCCAAGGCGAAATATTTTCAATTGGTACAGTTAACCTGCGTGCTCTTTGAGTGTAAGAAGGGTCTTCTGTCCATTCATAAATTTCTTCAAAGTGAGTTTGATCTTTTGAATTAAAACTAAAGAAAGAGCACCTTGAAGCTTTTAGGTTTTTACCTAAAAGAGCCAGCATTTCTTTTATAAGCTCGTCTTTATTTTCTGGTGTCAGCGCCTTTGTTAGGTACTGATTCATAAATGACATATGTGCAGACTGCTCTTTAATTTCTTCCTGAGCTTTATTAAATTCAGAAATATCGGCACTTGCAGCAAGTATGTAAGTATCGCCACTTTCCATTTTTAAAGTGGTTTTAAGGGTATTAAATATTTTAAGGCCACTTGGTGTTGGCAGATATTCAATAAGATTTATGGGTGCATCAGAATTGTATACAAGTGTGTCTGCATTTCTAAAATTTGTGGCAGTTTCTTTGTCGAAAACTTCAAGGTCTGTTTTGCCAATAATTTTACTGTCATCAATTCCAAAAGCATTTTTTAGTGTATTATTTACAAAAATATACCTGCCGGAGTCCGAATAATTTTTAACAAAAATATTGCAGGGCACGTTGTCGAATACAGTTTTGTAAAATCTGTTAAGCTCATCCAGCTCTTTAGATGCGTCTCTTAGGCTTTTTCTTGCGTTTTCTAAGTCGGTAACATCTACTGTAATTAAAATAAATCTATCTTCTTCAAATGTAGATTTTTCCAGTTTTTTAAGAATGACTTTTTTATATGAGCCAAATATTTCTGTTTCAAATGATACATCTTTTCCTTCGTCTAATTTGGAAAGATTGTTCTCAAAAACTTTAGGAAAACTTTTATGTAAATCTAAAATAGTATTTGCAGACCTTATAGACTTAATATTGCTGTTAATGTATAAAACTTTTCCATTTCTGTCAAAAATATAGCTATTTACAGGCAAAGACCTAAAGATTTCTGTAAAATCTTTTTTATTTTTGAAGTATTTATACCAAAGATAAAATGCAAAATTTAATAAAACCAAAAAAGCTACAACAATTAAAAATATAAATTTAAAACCCAAAAGTTCAAAAATATTTAAAGGCTTATTATATATTTCTGCATTTTTTAGATGAGCGCTGTAAAGCAAAGTGTGGTCTAAAAATGCGTCGTAGTTAAGTTTTAGTTTAATAGGTATGGCAAGCGTGCTAAGATCTTTTGGCAAATTATTATTTATAAATAGATTTGTGGCCTTTGCAATTTGAGAACCCGCAGTATAAGGGCTAATCAAATAACCTCCCAGTGCGTAGTCTTTTAAAACTTCATTAAATGTAATCACCTTTTCTTTCATTGCGCTAAAGATGATTTGCATACAAACATCTGCATCAAAAGAATCTGAATCAATAGGGCTAAGCCAACTGTAAATAAGAGCATAGCTGGGCTTTTCTGCAATCTCAGAAAGCGCTTTAATCATATCAGAGGTGGATGTTTTATGGGCATTTATAAAGTGATATCTAAAGTCTTTTCTGCCTTCTAATTTTCTTTTTAGTTCTCTATCTATAGATATGCCATCTTGTCCGCCGCCTGTTAAAACTATTATATTTTCAGTTTCAGGGCTAAGAAATTTTATTAGGTCTATATTTTTTTCAAACTCAATATTTTTACAAATAGTAAGAGTATTTCCATCCAAGCTTGTAGAACCATCTAAATTGATATTACCTCCAAATACAAACTTCATGTCTG
>JAVBSE010000182.1:0-4731 GCA_031547315.1 Opitutales bacterium | reverse complement strand
TCCTGAAAATGCAGAAATAGCCTACGATGGGCTTTGCGTTGAAATTTAGTTTTATGGGCAGAATTAAATTTAGAATTATTCCCAACGCAAAAAAGTGCGAAATCGACGGCCCCTATGCAGACGCTGTTAAAGTGCGCCTTTCTTGCCCGCCTGTTGATGGCAAAGCCAATGCCCAGCTTGTAAAGTTTTTGTCGGAATTTTTAGATATTTCAAAAAACTCTATCAAAATAATTTCCGGCGAAACTTCCAGAGATAAGACCCTAGAAATAGAGGGCTTTGAAGCAAAAGATATTTTAGACAAACAAAATTTTGGTGCGCTTTAAGCAAAAAAATAATAAGTTTCTTAAAGACTATCTCACAAAAAAAATTTCTTTGCGCCTAGCAAAACTTTTCCAAAAACAGAATAAGCCCCCATGTGGACTCGTATCGTAATCATACGCAGTGCGTATGATTAGTTCACACAAGAAAACTAGTTTCGGAGAAACTAAAGTTTTCTTCCTAAGTGTGAGCGGCGATACGTGTCCCCAAAAACAAGGGCGTTAACAGAATATAAAATTTATTTTAGTCACACTAATTAAAAAACTACTCACAAAAACATTATTACATACGACACTCATTAAGCTCACTCTATTTTTTCATCTGCACCGCAATAAACTTTGGATGGATAAAACACAAATGCTTTGCATTTGTCTGTACGTCGAGGGCTTAGCCTTCGCTGCGGGAGGTTATAGGAGGGTTGCAGCCAAACCCTCCTAATTTTTTTAAAAAACTTAGCTTAAAAATTCTAACCAAAAGGTTAAAAGAATTTGTACCAGAAATATGAGCCCAACCAAAACATAGCTGGTAATAAAAAAATACGAGCATTTCATTTTGCGTTCTAGGACTTTATTTTGCATGGGTCTATGGTTCGCAGATTTTTGGGGAAGTCTCAAGACTTTTTTGACAGTCTAAAACAATTTTATAAGTTTCATCAAGTTTTGCGTTTGCGCTGCACTCTTTTAGAAATTTTAGTGCTGTGGGAATATATTTAAGATACTCTTTCTTTCCTTTTTTTTGCGATAAAAATGCAAAAGCGCCCAGTGCCTGCATAAGTCTTTCAGAAGCTGCGCAAAAGAAAATTTGCGCATTATCTGCGGCATTTAGCCCTCTGATTTCGCAGTAGTAGTTATAGAGTTTTGCCCTTAAGGCTGGCGAAATATCTGCATAGGCGTCGTAAAGCAAAGACGCAAGGTCGTAGCAAAAATTCCCCAGCCTTAGTCCTTGAAAATCTATGAGCCCCACTGACCCATTTTGCACTATAATATTTTGCGACTGAAAATCTCTGTGAAGCAAAGACTCTGGCAATGACTGAAGTTTTTGCGACAAATTCTGCCACTCTGCTTTCGGTTTTTTAAGGTCTAACTTAAGATATCCTTGCACAAGATTTTCGTAAAAATAATTTTGTTCCCAAGCGTAAAGAGCATCATCAAACTTGCCCATAAGCTTTATGGGATTTTTAAAAAAATCTGCAGAGGCTTTTGTGTGAATTTTTGCAAGCTCAAGCAGTGCTTTTTTATAGAAATTTTCTGTATCTTGGGCTTCAGATTTTTTTGAGAAGTCCAGCAAATCGCAGACGCCAAGGTCTTGCATTATCAGTATGCGTTTAGGGGCGCTGTGATAGTATATTTGCGGAACATTTACAGAGTTTTTTGCAAGGAAGTTTGCTATATCTGCATACAAAAAATTCTCTTCTTTTTCATCAGAATACTCGCAAAAAATGCAGGCGCCAAACTTAGAGTCTGAGAATCTAAAAAATGCTCTTGCAGAGCCGCCTTTTGCTATTTTTTGCAGTTCAGTATTGGCTTCAAAGCCCAGCGCTTTTAAAAGATTTTTCATTTGATTTTAAGATATTCTTCAACTGTTCCTATGTCTGTCCAAGAGGAATTGTCTACATGAACTTCTATAGAATTGGGAGTATTTTTAATTGCTTCAAGCATTAGGTCTACTGTTGAAAAAATATCTTTTTTATAATTTTTAAATTCTTTTACAAAGCTTGGGCTTGCAATAAAAATTCCGCAAAACTGCATTGCTTTTTCGTAATCGCACCCAAGTGTAAAACGCATATCTACAAGCTTATTGCCCACTACTGAAACATTTTTTGATGTGCCTTCCTGCCTTAGCATGAGCGTGGCAAGCGGCAGGTTTTTTTGATGCGCTTCAATTAGTTTTGAGATGTCGCCCTCAAAAAAAATATCTCCATTGTAAATCAAGAGAGATTCTTTGGAGTTTAAATATTTTGAAATATTTTTTAGCCCTCCGCCGGTATCTAGCAAAATGGGCTCATTGACAAATATAAGCTCTGCAGATTTGTACTTATTGGAACTAAAGTATTCTGCATATTTTTGCGGGCAGTGATGAGTGTTTATTATAATTCTGGAAATTCCTGCGTCTATAAGAGAGTCGAAAATGTGCGCTATTAGAGGTTTGCCCTTAATTTCTAGCATGGGCTTGGGCGTGCTTTCCGTATAAGGGCGCAATCTTGTGCCCAAACCTGCCCCCAATACAAATGCTGTGCTGATTTTCTGCATAAAAAGCAAAATTGACCAAATAAAAAAGCTTTTCAAGCAATTTTAATATCCAAGATGAGAAATGTTTTGTTGACAGAGCTCTGGCTTTCTTTAGATTTTTACGTTTAAATTTTATTAAATATTTATGATTACTTGGATACAGGTTTTGCTACAAAAACACCACAAAGTTATATTTTCTATATTACTTTTTGTGATAATTATTGCCTTTGTTTTTACAGTAGGCTCATCAATCCCATTTTTTGGAGACCGCACTGCAAAAAGCATTAAGGTAAGCAAGTTCTATGGCTACAACCTAGAAGATCCTAATGTCATGCAACGTTTTCAGCTTCAGGCACAGTTTGAAGCTGTCATGAGAGGCCAAAAACCTGAAGGCAAAGCAATTGCAATGAATGTTTATCGCCACGCATATCTAATGGCTATGGCTGAAAAACTTGGCATAAGACACATTTCTGCAGCAGAATTTGCAGAATTTGGTAAGTCTTTGCCTGCGCTGTATAATGCTGATGGCAGCTTTAACACAAACTTTGCAAAAGACATTTCAAAAGCGTACAGAATGTCTGAAGAAGATATAAATAACCTACTTTACACTTGCGCAATCATAAACAAAGTTGAAAAGCTTTTAATTGGCCCCGGCTATGTTTTAGAAGAAGAAACAAAACTTGATTTCAACCAAGCTTACGGCAAATGGAATCTTGAACTTGCCAAGTTTGACATCACAAAATTTGCGCCTGCAATTGCTCTCGACGAAGCTAAAGTAAAAGAATTTTACGAGCAAAACAAAGCTGCATTTACAGTTCCCGCAGGCGCAGCGCTTGACGTAGCATTTATCCCCGCTTCAGATTTCCCTGAAACAACAAAAGAATTTTCAGACAACGAAATTCAAAAGCAATACAACATTACAATGAAAAAATATATGTCTGAAAAAGACGGCAAAATTGCCGACTTGGCAGACGTAAAAGATTCTGTAATTAAAGATTTAAAAGAAGCTTCAAAACTTGCCGCAGCACTTGCAAAAGCTGAAGATATAACTATAAAAATCTACAACTCTGGCGCTAAACAAAATTCGCCGGAACTAAAAAGAATTTTAGGCGAAACAAAGTTGACACTTAAATCTTTGCCTCTTGTACGCCCCAGCGATGCAAAATTCCCTGAAGGAATTCCCTCAGAGGTTTTTGAACAAGGCTTTAAGTTAGACTCTGACACTTACTTTAAAGACCCTATCCGCACAGAAACCGGCGCATGGTTAGTTTTCTTGCGTGAAACAAAAGACGCCTATATTCCTGAACTTTCAGACTGCAAAGTTGCTGTGGAGGCAATGTACAAGGCAGAAGAAAAGCGCCGCTTGTTTTCAGAATTTAACACTAAGACTGTAGAAAATTTGAAGGCAAATGCAAAAGATGCTGCAAGCTTTAAAAAACTTGCCGAAGAAGCAGGCTTTACAGTTTCCGGCATAGAAAATTTCTTCCTCATGGACGAAAATTTCAGAACTCAAAAATACGCTCAGTGGAGCATTCTTTACAGCGAGCTTTCAAAAGTAAAAGTTGGAGAAGCGTCAAACGCAATAACATTGCCTTCTGCGTCTTATATTATTTTTGCGTCAAAGTTTGAAGATGCAAAACTGGACCCAAATTCAGAAAGCTACAAGAGCCTTGTGGAAAATGAAAAAATGACTATGCAAAGAATGTCTTTAATTAGCATTTACAACGCAAAGTTCGGCAGTTTTATTAACGCTTTAAGCAATAAAGAATAAGTTTAAACTTTGAGCAAATAAAAAAAACCGCAAAACATTTTGCGGTTTTTTTGTGAATAATTTTTTAAAATTATCTTATAAAATTTGTCATTATTCTTTGCTCTGGTTCTGGCAATGCAACTTTAGATTTGCCTGCTTCTACAACCTTTAAAAGCCAAGCAAAACTTTCCGCAGTTTTGCGCACGGATTGCAAACCTTCTTCATCTTTTAAACACTCTTCTTTTTCCAAACCATGCACTGCAAGCCAATACTGAGAAGGCGGCAAAATAAATTCACCCAAGTGCAAATAATTGTTTAACGCCTGAAAAACATTTACTCCGCCCGAACGTCTAAGGCTTGTAACAGAAGTACCAACCTTATGCTTTAAAAGGCCTAGGCTTGAAAAAAATGATCTGTCTAAAAAGCATTTCATAG
>JAVBSE010000176.1:0-28620 GCA_031547315.1 Opitutales bacterium | reverse complement strand
GTTACTTTTACGTTTTTTCTATGAGACTTTTGTGTAGGGTAGTAGGCCAGTCTTTCAAAGCGTGTTTCTTCAGGGTGCTGCGCAATATAATTCATCAGCTTTTGTGCGGCAGGCAGGGCAGACTTACCCAAGCTTTCAAGGTAGGAAAGGTCTAGATTTTTTTCATCGCTTTCTATATAGCTTTGCACGTTATAGTTTGCAACAAGGGCGTTTCTGTCGAACAAGCTGTAAAGAATTGAAACTGTGAAAAGCAAATAAATATTTGCATTTATAAGCCAAAAAATATTTTTATTTTTTGCAATTTTTACTACCACAAACACAAAGCCGCAAGCCACAATAAAAAAGAAAACAAAGGCGTTAAAGCGCATTAGCGTAAGGTCAAAATCTTTTGTGTATTGTATGAGCCTTATTGATGCGCTTATTGTTAGCATTATGTTTTGCGCAATCCAGATATAAACTAAAATTTTAAGATTTTTCCATTTGTCATTAGTTTGCCTGAAGCAAAGAATTATCAAGCTTGCCGCAATAAGAGTAACTACTGCAAGCATAAATGCGCCTTCATTGGCGTAGGCGCTGTGAGTAATGCCCTCAGGCAGTTTCATGCCTGTAAAAATATATTTTAAGTCAAAAAAGTTTTCTAAAAGAAAAATTAAATTGAAAAGTATTAGCCCGCTAAAAAGTGCAAACTTTAGCCAAGGAGAATCCACTGCTTTTGATTCTTCAGTAATGTCTGCATATTTCTTTTCAAAGTTGTTAAAGAAAGAGCGCAAAAATTTTAAGCGCAAAAATGCAATCACAAATACAAAGATTACAGCCAGTTTTAAAAATATCTTAAAATATTCTTCCCACTTGATGTTGAAGAATTGTTCTAAAAATCTAAAAATTCCGTCTGCAAATTTTTTAACTTCAGGATTTGCACTTGAAAAAAGCCCCAAAAATATGAATCCAATAAGAGCGATTATTGATAAAATCAAAAATCCGAAACAAGAAATTTTTGCATATTTTGCAAAGCTGAAATCTTTAAACTTACTTTTAGATTTTTCTGCCACGTCTTTGGAATCTTGCAAATACATAAAGGGCTCAAAAACCCAAGTGAATGCAAATGTCAAAAAGTATATTATATATTTTGTGGGCTCCAGTTTAAGATTGTCAGAGCCTGTAAGTCTTAGCGCCAGTAAAAACAGCAAAGTTAAATTAAAAACAAAAAAATTGGCGTCAAAGAAAACTGCGCCAATAGAAAAAACACAGGCAAATACTATAAATTTGTTAGATTGGCTAAAGTAATATTCTTTATTTAACGGCAGTATTATTGCAAACAAAAGCGTAAAAAATACGCCTAAAGAAAACGAGCCAACTTCATCTCCAAAAATTAAATAGAGCCCTGCAAACGCCAACAGTATGGCAAAAAAGGAAGCAATTGTGAAACTGGGAATGTCTGAGTTATTGTCTGCGCAGCCCAGTTTGAAAGATGAGAGGGTTTTCATATGCTTATTAGTATTTAGTTTTTTTTATTATTTGCAATTCTATTTGCTTAGACTGCTTTTTATGAGAAATGTTTGAAAAGAAAAAATTTAAAAAAAAGCTTTACAAAATAAAAAACAGTACTAAGCTGTACTAATATAACTTGAAAATGCTTTTTAAGTTAAAAAAGAAGCTTGCGAATGTGTCGTTTGCAGGTAGATTTTTTTTCGTAAAAATTTCTAAATAACATAAGAAATAAACAAGGTAAAATAGATATGAGTAAAGAATACTTCCCTGGTATCGCAAAAGTAAAGTTTGAGGGCACAAGCTCTACAAACCCAATGGCATTCCGCTACTATGACGCTGAAAAGGTCATAAATGGCAAGAAAATGAAAGATTGGCTAAGATTTTCTTTGGCTTGGTGGCACACACTATGCTCAGAAGGTGGCGACCAATTTGGCGGTTCTACAAAGTCTTTTGAATGGAACAAATCTGCAGACGCTCTTGAAGCGGCTAAGCAGAAGTTAGACGCCGGCTTTGAACTTATGCAGAAAATTGGCATTGAGTTCTATTGCTTCCATGACACAGACCTTATTTCTGAAGGTTCTTCAATTGAAGAATACGAAAAGAATATGAAGGCTATTGTTGCTTATGCAAAGCAAAAGCAGGCAGAAACAGGCATTAAGCTTCTTTGGGGCACTGCAAACGTATTTAGCCACGCTCGTTATATGAACGGTGCTGCTACAAACCCTAATTTCGATGTTGTTGCAAGAGCAGCTGTTCAGATTAAGAACGCTATCGACGCTACTATTGACTTGGGCGGCACAGGCTACGTATTCTGGGGCGGTCGTGAAGGTTATATGAGCCTTCTTAACACAGACCAAAAGCGCGAAAAAGCTCACCTAGCAAAAATGCTCACAGCAGCTCGCGACTATGCACGTGCTAAGGGCTTTAAGGGCACTTTCTTTATTGAGCCAAAACCAATGGAACCAACAAAGCATCAGTACGATGTTGATACAGAAACTGTTATTGGCTTCTTGAAGGCAAATGGTCTAGACAAAGATTTCAAGATTAACGTTGAAGTTAATCACGCAACTTTGGCAGGTCATACTTTTGAGCACGAATTGGCTGTTGCAGTTGACAACAACATGCTTGGCAGTATCGACGCTAACAGAGGCGACTACCAAAATGGTTGGGACACAGACCAGTTCCCTGTTGACCAGTACGAGCTTGTACAAGCTTGGATGCAGATTATCAGAGGCGGCGGTTTTGAACATGGCGGCACAAACTTTGACGCAAAAACACGTCGTAATTCTACAGATCTAGAAGACATTGTTATTGCACATGTAGCTGCTATGGACGCAATGGCTAAGGCTCTTGAAAACGCTGCAAAGCTTTTGAATGAGTCTCCTTACTCAAAGATGTTCAAAGACAGATATGCATCTTTTGACGCAGGCAAGGGCAAAGAATTTGAAGATGGCAAGATGAACCTAGAAGCTTTGGCAGACTATGCAAAAGCTAATGGCGAGCCTAAGCAAATCAGCGGCAAGCAAGAGCTTTACGAAGCAATCTTGTCTATGTATTGCTAATCTTGTTTAAAGTCTAAATTAATTTAAAGGCGTGGAGTGAATTCCACGCCTTTTTATATTCTTCTGAAATTGGCTTTATGCGTTGTTGCTGGGGAAGTCTCAGCAATAGTCATGTACTTTTGTACACTCCTATCGCTTCGCATCCTTGCGCCTAGCCTAAAGCACAATTTGAGAAGAATATTTTAATATTTGAAAATACCTGTGATGCTTCATTTTAAAAATAAACTGCACAAGTCACATATTCAAATATGCTCCTAGCGTAGTTTATTTTCAAAGCCTTGCCTGACAGGCATTTTGACAGCTCATATTTTAAGCTTGGCTTTATGCGTTGTTGCTGCGGAAGTCTCAGCAATAGTTATGTACTTTTGCACACTCCTATCGCTTCGCATCCTTGAGCCTAGCCTAACGCACAATTTGAGAAGAATGTTTTATAACTCAAATAAAATATCTCTCATCTAAGTTTTAAAAAGCATAAATTTACAAAGTAAATTTATGAAGAGAGAGGCGCTTGTTTTTAAACTATCGGAAATGAATTTAAGCAAAGCTAATTCATTTCCGTATTTAGCTTAAAACCAAGTGAAAGGTGCTAGCTAACAGAGCCAATCCTTCAATTGCTACTGACCAATGTCTGGATGCAAACTCAGTTTGCTTGCAGGAGGTTTGGAGGAGCGCAAGCAGCTCCTCCAAAAAAAAAGAAAAGGCACTAGCCAGCCTCTGCATACACTATATCTATTCTGTATTAAGAAACTAAGTTTCTTGACAAGTTCTTTTGGGGGTATTAGAAGTTTTTTGTTAATATATAAGTCTGTGCATTGCAAGCTTACGGAAATGGTGGGGGAAACCAGTTTTGCAATTTTGTATGCACAGAAAATTTTAAAATATGGGGAAATATATGGATAGAAGAAAGTTTTTAAAGGCTTCGCTTGCGGCGTTAGCTATGCCTTTGCTATACAATGGCAAATTGTTTGGAGCCGGCAATGAGGCGCCTAACAGCAGGTGCAATGTTGGCGTTATTGGTTGTGGCTCGCAGGCGGCCGGGCATTTGAATGCAATTTTGGCAATGAATACTGCCGTGCTTTACGCAGTTTGCGATGTCGATGACAAGCGTTTAAAATATTGGTCTGACAGGGGTGCAAAGCGTTATGAGGATAAGGGAATAAAGGGTCTGCGTCCTAAAATTTTTAAAGATTTCAGAGAACTTTTATTAGACCCTGCGCTTGATGCAGTCTATATTGCAACGCCAGACCACTGGCATGCGCACATTTGCATACTTGCCGCAAGAGCGGGCAAGGCAATCTATTGTGAAAAGCCAATGACATTTACAATTGAAGAGGCAAGGCTTGTAACAGAGGCAGTTCAGGCTTCGGGCGTTGTTTTCCAAGTTGGTTCGCAGCAGCGCAGTAACGAGTCTTTTAGGCATGCGGCTCAGCTTGCTCGCAGTGGTCATTTGGGTAAAATTAAAAATGTTTGGGTAGGTTTAAATTATGGATTGGCAAGCAGCAGAAATTGGGTTTATGAAGATGTGCCTGCAGGTATAGATTGGGATATGTGGTGCGGGCCTGCGCCTTACAATCCTTTCTCAAAGCAGCTTTTGCCTCTGTTGTCAGACGCAGAAAACCCTTACAGTGGAATGATTTGTGCTCAGTGGCGTGATCATTTAGACTATGGAAATTCTAATCAGGCAGACTTTGGTGCGCATCATTACGACATTGCATTATGGGGCTTGGGGCTCGATGGAAAAGGTCCTAAGCGTGTTGTTGTCTCTGATAAAAAAGATATTCCTGGGTTAGACAACTGGAGGCAATATTACTATGAAATGGAAGATGGCGTAAGAATTTATAAGGGCAATCCAAGTGCAGATATTTGTCCTATGCACTATCCTGTAGTTTTTGAAGGCGAAGAAGGCGTTGTTGCTGCAGACAGAGGAGGGCTTGAAAAATTTTGGGGCAGTAAAGACTACTTTAAAGATATAAAAAATATTGAGGGCGATACAGTTTATTATAAGTCGCCGGAAAATTCGCATCGTGAAAATTTCTTTGATGCTGTTTTTAGCGGTTCTCCAACTGTTGCGCCGGTAGAAGGCGGCAGGTCTTCCACTGAAATTTCTATTATGGGCAATATTGCCTTTAGGCTTGGACGCTCGCTTGAGTGGGATTATAATTCTGGCAAGTTCATAAACGATGACGAGGCAAACAGGCTATGCAGCCGCCCTAATCGTGGACCTTGGGTTTTAGCATAATTGGAAGGGGAATAAAGAATTATGAAAAAGAATTTAATCTCAATTTTATCACTTGTTTTTTGTGCGTCGCTTTTTGCGCAGCACTATGAAAAACCTGAAACAGTTTTAACGCCAGAGCAAATTGCGCTGACTCAAAAAGCAGCGCCTAAAAGACTTGCGGTAGAGCCAAAGAAAGTCCGCAAATTTTTAGTGTGGTCTAATACTGAAGGTGCTAGGCATTTTGAGGGCATTGCGGCATTTAATGCGCTTTTAAAAGAGTTGGAAAAAGTTTCTGCAGGCCAATGGAAATTTACTTTTGGCGACGACCCTGAAAAATATTTTTCTTCTGTAGAAAAATTACAAGAGTTCGACTGTATTGTTTTGAACAATACAACAGGCAGATTTTTTGAAAGCTTTAAAGATGTCAAAGAAAAGATGACGCCCGAAGAGCTTCAAGCAGATAAGGCAAAAAATTTTAAGTATCGCGACAACTTGCTAGAGTATGTTAAGCAAGGTGGCGGCGTTATGGGAGTTCATGCGGCAACAGACGCTATGAATGTGAAAGACCCCAAAAATCCTGAAGAAAAATCGCCGGCGTATCCTAATATGATAGGCGGAGTTTTTGCAGGGCACCCATGGAATGGCAGCAATGCCGCTGTAACTGTTATTGTTTCTGACACAGAAAGCCCACTTACAAAAGGCATTTGGCCGGAAGGCGAATTTAAAATGCAAGATGAAATCTACACCTTCAAAGAAGATGATGAAAAAACAGGCGTAACTTATGGCTTCGACAGAAACAAGCAGCGTGTTCTCTTAGACTTAGATTTCGACAGAAGCCCCAAAGACGGCAATGAAAATCCAATGAAGCACACGAGCAAAAAGAATACAGACTTTGGGCTTGCATGGATAAAAAAATACGGAAAGGGCAGGGTTTTTTACGGAGCATTTGGCGACAGAATTTATGCATATTGGCAAAATCCTAAAGTATGCGAATTTTATATGCGTGGGCTTCAATATGCCAGCGGAGACTTGCAGGCAGACGCAACGCCTCTTGGAATGAAGGGCTTTGATGATGCCATGGCAAGGGCCTTGCTAAGTTCTTTCTTGTCGCTAAGAAACATTGAATATGGCGACAAAATTGACGTTGCAGAAAAAGTATTTTTCAAATGTTACAAGGCAATTACAGAGTCAAAAGAAAACGCAAGCAAAATAGAAAAACTTTGCGTGAAAGAGCTAAAAGAAAATTCCGGAACTAAAAGATACCAGAAACTTTGTTCGGAACTTTTGCAGGTAACAGGCGCAAACAGTACCGCAACAGAAGTGGGAGAAATTATTGTAAGAGATTCATCTGCAAAAGACATTCATAATAGGTACTATACTGAAAGTTTGTTTATTGCCCTTGCAAGGTCCACAGACAGCAGGGCTGACAATGTTTTAAAATATTTGGCAGATTCAAAAATAGACTACATTTCTGCAGATGCAATTGCGGCAATTGGCTTTAGAAAAAATCCTGAAAATGTAGATTTTCTAAATAGCAAATTCTTAAAAACGTCTGACCCAAAAATTGCTTATGCGGCAGTTGGAGCACTTGCAAAAATCAATACTCCCGAAAGCTATGCAAAGTTAGTTAAGGCTTATGATTTGGCAAAAACAGATACTGTGAAAAATTTAGTCGGCGAATTTTGCATAATTAATGCGAAGATAAATAAAGAAATGTCCGACAAGTTTATAGCAAAAATTTTAGCAGACAAATCTACTGAAAAAAATCTGCTGACTCTTTGTGCAATAGAGCAAGTTAAACTTGGCAAATACGCTCCTGTAGGGAACTTAAAAGATGTGATTGCATTTTTATCTGTAAATAAAGATATAAAAATACCGACAGAAATTTCTTTGGAAAAATTGCCTGAAGATTGCAAGGCGCAAATGATTTATGCGCTTGTAAAACGTGATGAAGGCAAAGAACTTGTGACAAATTTTACCCCCACAAATACTGAAAACGCAGCAGCATTTACTTATGCAGTGGCTGCTTGGGGCTTGGACGGACAGATAGAAAAAGCGTTTAAGCTTGCGCATTTTTATTCAGAAAAACAGGCGCATCACAACGCATTTGTTTTGTCCGGAATTAACTGCAAAAATAGCTTGGAAAAATTTGTTTCAGTATTTGAAAGCTTAGATGAAAAATCAAAAGATTTTGCTGCAAAAGTTTTATCTTACACAGATGTTTCTGACTCTTATGAACTTTTAATAGCAAAAATTAAAGATGATAAATTAGACGACAACAGTAAAAAAGTTTTCATAAAAACTCTAAATAATACTGCTCTTAAAAATGAAGAAGTTTTTATAAAACTTGCGGATCTTTATAATAAATTGCCAGATAGTTTGTCTAAAGATATAATGGCTTTCTTGGTGTCTTCTTCCAGAAGGGGATGCACAGAAAATATGGTAAATGCTGCGCAAAGGCTCATGCTTTCAGCAAAATCGCAGACTGCAGCAAAACAATTTTTCAGATTTGCATCTGCAAATATGGGAGAAGCAGGCGCAAAAATGCTTATGACTGCGTATCAAAACGGAATGAAAGACGATGCTCTTAAAGAACTTTTAAAGTGGACAAATACCAGCGCACTAAAAGTTCTAAAAGACTATGACTTAAGTTTGAAAGATAAAAAAGAGCGTGAGAAAATACAAAAAATCTTTGTAACAATTTTACAGAATGCAAACGCTCTGGATTCTGAATATACAGACTACATAGTTAAAAATGCAGTAGATAAAAATTTGTCTTCTATAGTCCTAAAAATGAAACGCCTAAATTTAGGCGGGCACGAAATCACTAAGCTGGCAAACGGAATAAGTGTTACTACATTTGCAAATGAGAAAGAAGCAGGCAAAATGTTTGACTATAACTCAGACAGCAAATGGGCATCAAAACAGCCTACAAAAGCTGGCGATTGGGTACAAATTGCTTTTGATGATGAGCGCATAGTAAACGGAATGCACATAGACTTAGGAAATTCTAAAAATGATGGCTTGCTTGCGCCTAAAATTTTTGGAGGCATAAGCATTGAAGATTTTGATGAAATTGAATTCAGCTTTGAACATATAGATGGAGTCGATTTCGTTAAATTCAAAAAGCCTCAAAAACTTAAAATGCTAAGAATAGAGCAGGGTGAAGCCAGAGGCAATTGGTGGACTATTGGCGAAATTATTTTTGATTACGACACTGCCATTTATACCCAAGCACTTAATAAATATTCAAATGGAATCATTGCAGGCGCAAGTCATGGCAACGATGGCGTTAAAAATGCGTTAGATGGAAATATCGACACACGCTGGTCAACAAACTGCAAGCGTTTCCCTGGGCAGTGGTTTATACTTGGCTTTGAAAAACCAAGAAAAATTCAAAGCATAGCCTTGCTTTTAAAAAGTTCTGGCGGCGACAGAGTCATGAAGCCAAGAGTATTTGCGGGCGCCAGTTTGGAATCTATGCAAGTAGTAAATCCAAAATATTCAAAGCAGATGGATAAAGATTTATTCACATTTGAAAACCCAATAGAAGCAAAATTCATACGCATTGAAAATGGCGAAACTTCAGGCAACTTTTGGTCTTTCCACGAAATTGAAATAAAGTAGAAAAGTTTTATTAAGCAAAAATTAAGGGTCTGATTTACGTAATGTAATCAGACCCTTTTATTATAAAAATTTTAGAGAAATTTTATTTTTAATAACCCCAAGAGCCTTTTATAAAAAGGACGTGCGTTTCCATTTTTAAAATTGGAAATGTTATGATGGAAGTTACTCTGCAAATGCGCTCTGGCGATCTGCAATCGTAGCATTTATCAGCCTTTATTGCGCAAGGGGTTTTGCAGTTTAATCTTTTTGCATTTAAAGGAGCAGCCACATTCTTGGCACGGAAAATTGCATCAGCTAAGCTTGGTACAATTTTATTTTCTCCGCAGACAAAGAAAACTTTTTTAGCACCAAAAGAGCAGGCCGCAACTCTGTTTCCCACGCCATCAATATTTACAATTTCACCTGTTTGAGAAATTGCATTTGCGCTTGCCATATAATTTGGGCTGGCATTTGCCTTTTGGCGAATATCTGCAATTTCAGGAGTAGCGCCATGCCAGTAGGTTTTGCCACGCTGGCAAAGTGCATCATACCAGCCAAGTTCTTTAACTGTCACAGAGCCGCTTATGCCAAGTTCTTCAGATCCAATTTCTGATTTTATATACTCTAAGGCTTCATTTGGCGCTTCAAAATATTTGGCTTTAAAGCCTTTTTTTGAAAAATTTTCTACTGTGTTTTTTGTTATATCGTTCATTTCTTTATTTGTAAACTAAAGGTTTTCTGTCTTTAAATACAGGAATTCTGCGCCTGACTTCTTCTATTTGCTCAAGGTCAATATCGCAAAAAATAAGTTCTGCTTCATCTGCTTTTGCGCTTGCAAGCGTGATTCCCATAGGGCTTATTACGCAAGATTCGCCGCCGTATTTATTTATTTTTGTGCCAAAAGATTCGCTGCCTGCTTGGTTTACGCATACTAAAAAATTTTGATTTTCTAATGCGCGCGCCTTGCAGAGTATTTTCAAATGCTCCATTCTTGGGTGCGGCCAAGCTGCGGGCAGTATTACAATTTGTGCGCCTTTAAGTGCAAGCTGCACAAACATTTCCGGGAAGCGCAAGTCGTAGCAAATGGCAAGTCCTATATCTCCCAAGTTTGTTTTTTTGACAAGAATTTCTTTGCCGTCTGCAACGTATTTATCTTCATTAAAAAGTCCGAAAAGATGAATTTTATCGTAGTGAAATTCAAGCTCTCCTTTGGGGTTAATAAATATCAGCCTGTTTGCAGGAAGCTCTGAATTTGAGGATAGTGCAGGCACTGTTGCGGCAAGATAAATTGAATTTTCTTTTGCTATTTTACAAAGGTCTTCTGTAAAATTTCTGCCTGCGTTTAAAGCCTTTTTATTTAGTGCGTAATTGAATCCTGAAATACACATTTCAGGAAAAACAACAAGCTCTGCATTGCCGATTTTTGCATTTTTTGTGTATGCAGAAATTGTGCTTAAATTTTCGTCAAAGCAGGCTTGCTTGGTTTCTATTTGTGCCAGTGCTATTTTCATTGAAATTTTATTTTTCTTAGTGCGCTGCAACCTGCAAGGCGCTTTACTTTTGCAAGTATGCGCTTTTCTTCAAAGCTTAGCTCTTGCTTTATTACAGAGCTGTTTGTGCGCACATAAAGTACTGTTGCGCTCATTTCTGAGGGTTCGCAAAGACCTGCAAATTTTTTGGGGATAAGATTGTTCCAAGAATCGTGTATGGCTTTAAGGGGGCTGACTTCGCCTATTTTTAGCTCAAGAAAAATTTGGTCCACAAGCTCTTTAGAACTTGCAACCGGAGCTCTCTCGTCTATGCCGGTTTTTAAACCTCTAAATTGACTGATAAGCTTTTGCGTATCTTTAGAAAAAGCCATCTTAGTGCCCCTTATTTTTTTGCAGATATTTTTGCAAAAAGTAAACGCCATTGATTGCTATTGTGTGATTTATTTCGCCGGAACTTATGAGGGAATCAAGCTCTGAAATGGAAACTTCTTTGTATGCAATTTCTTCATTTTTATCCCAGTTTGTTTTAGAAATTTTTTCACAATCTTCAATTAAAACCAAGTGGGCTTTGTTAGAAAGTATTGCAGGATTAGGAGAAAAACTTGCAAGAATTTTGGCATTTTTTCCGGCAAAGCCTGTTTCCTCCCGAAGCTCTCTTACGGCCGCTTCTAAAGGACTTTCATTTGCGTCAATTACGCCTCCGGGAAATTCCCAGGAAAAATTTTTGCTGCCAAAGCGATACTGGTCTACAAGCAGAACTTTGCCTTCTTTTGTGATTGCAGCAGCCTGCACCCAGTCGGCACAATCGCAAATAAAAAAGTCTCCTTCACGTCCGTCGGGGTGTTTGAAGTGTTTTTTTAAGACACTAAAAACTTTGCAGTCTGCATATTTTTCAGACTTTTTTTCTTCCCAAACTTTAGGTCTAAATTCAGACATCTAAAGAGCTGTTAGGGGATATTTATTTCTTGATTAATATTCAAGCGACTAGAGTCTACATTAGGATTTGCCTTTTGTATCTCACTTACGGTTTTGCCATATTTCTTGGCAATGACAGAAAAATTTTCGCCGGCTTTTACTTTGTGTTTTCTCATGCCGTCAGTGCTAACAGGAGCTGTGTCTGATGACGCAGGTGTTTCTGCGCTGCTTGCTCTTGCCGGAGCCGGCGCTGCAACGCCTCTTGAAGCAAGTTCTTTTATTGCTTCTTGATTTTTAACAATAAGAGTTCTGTTTTCGCTGATTTGTGAGCCAAAAGAATTAAATACAGCCTGTACTTTATTGCGCAAGTCGTCGATTTTTGCATTTGCCATTTTTGCGTCTTCAGAAGCTGCGGAAAGCATGTCCACTTTCTTTTTGAGAAGTTCCAGCTCTGTCGTCATTGAAGCGGCTTTGCCCAAAGCATCTTTGTAAGTTTCTTCAATATTAGAAGCTCTGCTTGCAGTATTTATTGCAAAAAACAGAGCTGCTGCGCCAAGAACTATACCAATTAAACCTGCCGCAAGTGGCAAGAAAGGTTTGCTTGAAAAATTAGACTGATTTTCTTCTTCCATTTTTTATCCTTCGCAAAAAACATTAAAATTAAAGACTGAATTTTAAGTATTTCAGCCTTTAATGATTTCAAATATTGTCTATTTTACAAACAAAAAATGAAAAAAAGAGATTTTCTAAAGCAGATAAAATCTATTCTTCAGTTTTTGTTTTTTTTGCTTTTGTTGGTTTGCCAGAACTTGCAGCGCCGGCTTTAGGAGCTTTTTTCTCAAACTCAAAACCTATGTCGCCATTGTCTTTTAAAACCAAATATGCAGAGAATTTTTTGCCTGTGCGCTTTGAAACAAAGTCTTCAATAAGCGGAGTTTTGCCTGTCTGTGCCAAGCTGATTACTTCTTCAGGCTTTATGGCATGAGAGAGCATATTGCGCCAAATTTTGAATCCACAAGGTTTCTTTTCATTTGCAGAATTAGAGCAGATGTAAAACGCAGAAGTTTCAAGCAATTTTCCGCCGTCGCATTTGCAGCCTATTTGTGTAGATTTTGGGCAGTCGCCAATTACTTTTGCATTTGCCAAATCTTCAGGCTTAAGCGAAGAAGAGCTTTCTGTTCCATCAGAGCCGCCTGTTCCAAACTGGAACTTTACTTTAAATTCTTCATCCAGTTTTAAGAATGCGCTGTAAGGCTTGCCAAGCTTGCTTTTAAAGCCGTCAAGAGGCCCTATAATGCCTTTTGAAAGAAGCTCTTTAATTTCTTCTTTATCCATCTTGCGATTGCCCATAACCTTGTAGATTACAAGCTTGCCATCTTTAGAGCGATATGCCCTAAACGATTCTAAGAGCGTTTGCCCATCGCTAGGCGAAACAATGTCTGTTTCTGTAGTTTCTGTCTCATTTTCTGAGAACGATTTTGCTTTATCAACAATCTTTGTTGCCATTGCCGAGATGCCTGCCATAAAATCTTTTCTGGAGAGATTATTTTTTTCTATGAGCTTTAATTTATGTTCCCATTCGCCTGTCATGGCAGGGCTTGTGAGTTCCTCAACGCCCACAACTTTTAAAAATGTAATTAAACTTTCAGCCTTGTTTGAAGGTATAAGTTCACGTCTTTGACGCTCCACATACTTATGCGCAATTAAGTTGTCTATAATTTGCGCTCTTGTGGCAGGAGTGCCCAAGCCTTTTTCTTTCATGGCCTCAGCAAGTTCTTCATCTTCAATAAGCTTTCCTGCGCCTTCCATTGCAGAAAGAAGCGTAGCTTCAGTAAAACGTGCAGGTGGTTTTGTGCTTTCCGCTTTTAAATTTGCGTCAGTTAGCTTGCCTTTTTCAGTATCGCCTGAAAGTGCAGGCAAGTTTTGACTTGAAGGTTTTTCTTCATCATCAGCTTCTTCTGCAGGTTTTTCTTCAGCTGTGCTTGCGCTCTTTTCATAAACTTCAAGCCAACCTGCAAATTTTAAAACCTTGCCTTCTGTCTTAAAAGAATGTTCGCCAACTGTTGAGGTGCGCACAGTAACATCGTGCAAGGCGTCTGGGTAGAACGCTGCAATGAAGCGGCGTGTGACCATGTCGTAAATTTTTGCCTCGTCGTCTGTAAGTTTGTCGCTGCTTTGACCTGTAGGACTTATTGCAAAGTGGTCGCTTATTCCTGCGTTATTGAAAATC
The DNA here is from genome assembly GCA_031547315.1 of Opitutales bacterium. GTDB lineage: Bacteria > Verrucomicrobiota > Verrucomicrobiia > Opitutales > Intestinicryptomonadaceae > Intestinicryptomonas. The sequence goes on along the minus strand of JAVBSE010000176.1, from coordinate 15,111 downwards.
TTTTTTGTGGCCTTAGAAATTAAATTTTCATCAATAACTTTTTTTGCAAAAACCGCATATTTGCCCGTAAGTTCAGACATTGTTTTTGCCACAGTAGGGCGGTAGTCTTCAGGCAAAGCCCTAGAGTCAGTTCTAGGATAAGTTAAAACCTTATGCTTTTCGTAAAGCGCCTGCGCTATAGAAAGCGTTCTTGCTGCAGGGAAAGAAAATCTGTTGTTTGCTTCACGCTGCAAAGTTGTTAGGTCATAAAGCTTAGGCGCAGTTTGCTTTGCCTGAGTTTTTTTGTCAGAAACTTCTGCTACGCCTATTTGCTTGACCGCTTCTTGGATTTTCTTTGCGTCTTCTTCAGACCAAACTCTGTCGGACGCATCGCCTTCTACTGCGCCTTTTTTGAAGTCAGGACGCTGATAGATGCCTTTGTAAGAGCCATTTTGAATTTCAAAATCTGCAATAATTTTCCAGAAGTTGCGTGGCTTAAAATTTTGAATTTCAATCTCACGCTCAACTATCATTGCAAGTGTTGGCGTTTGAACTCTGCCAACTGTTGCAAGCGCTTTGCCCTTAGAGCCAAACATTCTTGAGGTGATGGCCCTTGTGCCGTTCATGCCTATAATCCAGTCTGACTCACTTCTGCAGCGTGCCGCATCTTGCAAAGATTCCATTTCAGATTGGCTTTTAAGCTCTGAAAACGCAGCTCTGATAGAGTCGGCAGTCATGCTTGAAATCCAAAGTCTTTTGCGTGGCAATTTAGATTTTGCAACTTCGTAAATATAAGTGAAGATAAGCTCGCCCTCGCGACCCGCGTCGCAAGCGTTAATTACTTCAGAAATATCTTCTCTGCCAAGCAATTTTTTTAAGCCTTGAAACTTCTTCTTAGTTTTTTCTATAGGCTTAAGCTCAAACTTGGCAGGAAGTATAGGAAGGTTTGAGAGGCTCCAGCGCGCATACTTTTTGTCGACATCGGCAGGCATAGGCAGCTCGATAAGATGACCAAGCGCCGATGCAACTACGTATTCGTCGTTCTCAAAATAATCGTCGTGTTTTTTTGCCTTACCAAGCACTTTGGCAATGTCTGCTGCAACGCTTGGTTTTTCGGCTATTACAAGTTTCTTCATTAAAATCCAAAAAGTATGTACGTTTTTTACTGAATTATTTGTTCAAAAATTCAGGAAGAACGTCGTCAATATTTGCAAGCAATTCACGCATTGTTTCTGGGGTTTCGTCGCCCATGTTTGAAATGCGGAATGTGTTGCCCTTAAGTTTGCCATAGCCGCCGTCGAACACCATTTTGTGCTTTTTCTTAAGCGCTGCAATTACGCCTGCTATGTCTATATTAAGCGTATTTTTAAAGCAGTTCAAAGAAAGAGAAGCGTATTTTGCTTCTGGCAAAAGTTCAAAGCCCTTTGCAAATGCCCAATCGCGAACAATCTTATTGTTTTCGGCGTGGCGTGCAAATCTGTTTTCAAGGCCTTCTGCTTCCATGTCTTCTAACTTGCTTGCAAGTGCGTAGATTAAAGAAATTGCAGGCGTTGATGGAGTCATTGACTTTTCGTAATTGCTGTGGAATTCAAGGAAGTCAAAATAATAGCCTCTGCCTTCAACTTCTGCGGCACGCTTCATTGCCTTTTCTGAAACAGAAAGAAATGCGAGACCCGGAGGAAGCGCAACTGCCTTCTGGCAGCCGGAAATCATAACGTCAATGCCAAGTTCGTCCTTTTTAATAGGCAAAACCGACAGAGAGCTTACGCAGTCTATAATAGAAATAACGTCAGGAAACTCTCTGATAACTGCCATAAGTGCAGGCAAATCGCTCATAGTGCCTGTTGAGGTTTCGTTGTGTATAATTGTAATTGCATCAAACTTGCCGCTGGCAAGTTTTTCTCTTACAGCTTCAGGGTCAACAGGTTTGCCCCAGTCGGTTTTAAGCATTTCTGCAGGTTTTCCGCAGCGCAAAGAAACATCATACCATTTGTCTGAAAATGCGCCATTTGCGCAGTTTAAAACGCCTTTTTTAACAACGTTTCTGATTGCGCCTTCCATAACGCCCCAAGATGAACTTGTGCTAAGATACACAGGATCTTTTGTGTAAAAAAGCTTTTTCAAGCCTGGCTGCACTTTGTCCATAAGAGCCACAAAATCCTTGCTTCTGTGACCAACTACAGGAGTTACCATTGCGTCATAAGTTTTCTGAGAAACTTGAATAGGACCCGGGATGAATAATTTGTAAGACATATTTTTGATTGTTTGTTGATTGAAATTTGTTTTAAAGCGTATTTTGCTCTTTAATAATTCTGGAGTTTCCAGAGTCTAATGTGAGTGTTCTTGGCACCCAAGTTTTGGCTTCTTCAATTGTCATGGAAGCAAAAGACATTAGCACAAGCAGATCTCCCTTTTTGCCAAGATGGGCTGCAGCCCCTCTTAAAGAAAAAACCTTGGACCCGGCAGGAGCAGGGATGGCATAGGTTTCAAATCTTTGCCCATTAGTGATGTTGCCGACCAAGATTTTTTCGCCGTAAAGCAAGCCTACCTTGTTCATAATAGCCTCATCAATAGCCAAAGAACCTTCATAATCAAGCAACGCATCTGTAACTTCAGCGCGCAGAATCTTAGATTTTAGAATTTGAACTAACATTTCTTTTGGTTTTAGAACTTATAAAATTTTGCAGAAGTATAGCTAAATGAAATTTAGTCAAACATTAAAATTTTTATGAGCTAAAAAAACTGTAAAAATTTTCCTTTTATCTTTAGATAAAGACTTCAGCCAAATTTATTGCGCTTAGGGCGAAAATTATTGCAGAGTCTGTTCTTAAGACTCTTTGCCCCATAGAAACCAGAGTGAAGTTTTTGGCTCTTAAAATATTTCTGTCGTTTGCGCTAAATCCTCTTTCGCCGCCAAAGACAAGGTCTATTTCTTGATTTTTTTCAAAGCTCAGAGGAAATTTTTGCGTAGCTTCATACAAATCGGGCGCAATTTTTAGGCTTTTAGGGCTTAAATTTTGGATGGCAGAGTCAAGATTTTCAAAAACCTCCACTTCTGGAATATTAGAGGAGCACGCTTGTTCGGCACCCTTAATTAAATCTTCTTCAAATTCTTTATTTTTAATTAAGCTGCTTTGAGCGTAGGCTGCTTCACCCTTGTTTGCAGGATAGAGGCAGATTTTTTTTACTCCAAAGCAGGCAGCCTCAAAAAATATGCGCTTTGCAATTTGGGGGCGGGTGAAGGGCAAAAACAAATTTAGGTTCAAAATAGGGGGATTAGGCAGAGGGGTTCGCTTTGAATCTGTTTTAAATCCGCCTTCTGTTTTAAAGATTTTTATTTTGAAAAGGCTTTTATTTACAAGGCCCGCAAAAATTTCATCGCCATCTTGGGGTTTAATGAACTCTTGCAGGTGGCGTCCCTTGGGAGAGTCGTTTGGGATGAATGCTAAAGAATTTTCGTCTTTAAAAAGTAATGTATTCATAAAAAATTGTTGAAATATGTGAACTAATATGCTCTTTTTGTTGCCCATGGAAAAGAAAATTTTTACATCAGAAGATGAAAGCAATCTAAGAGATAGCCTAAAACGCTGCTCGCCAGAAACTATTGAGGCGGCTGTTGATTTTAGAAAAAATGGCGATACAAGCAAACTAAGTACTATTGTTTTGGGCATTTTGGCAAGATTTGTTGAGCCTGAAAAACGTTCTTTGCTTGAAAATCCTGCCGATACTATGGTTTTGGCCCAAGACTTGAACCTAGACTCTATTACTATGGTTGAAATAGTATTGATGGTTGAAGATGCTACCGGCGTTTCAATTTCTAATGAAGAAGTGCAGAGTTTAAAGACTCTTGGCGACGTCAAAAACTTCATAAATTCAAAAGTAAACGCATAGTTTACTTTGCTTTTGCAAAACAAAAAAACAAATCTTGGAACTGGCTTTCTAAGATTTTGTTTGTGTTTAGGATATGAATAATCTTTTATGTCTGTTTAGGCCAATAAGAAAACATATATAAATGGAAGAAACAAAAAAAACGGAATCTCAGTTTGCAGTTCTTGTGCGACGTTTATGCAAGTCTTATGGGACTTTTGAAGCTGTAAACAATGTCTCTTTCAGAATAGAAAAGGGAGAGATTTTAGGTTTTTTAGGCCCAAACGGCGCAGGCAAAAGCACAACTATGCGCATACTTTCAGGGCTTATGCCTGCAAGCAGCGGCTCTGCTTATATTTGTGGCATTAGCGTGGCAAATAATGCAGGCTTGGCGCAGGCCAGGATTGGCTATATGCCGGAAAATAATCCTTTGCCTGAAGACTTAAGAGTTGTTGAGTACTTGCGCTTTAGGGCAAAAATTAAGGGAGTAAGAGGGCGTGACGTTAAAAGAGTTGTAGAAAATGCAATGGAAGTTTGCAGAATACATCGCAAGGCGTCTCGTAAAATTATTGGGAATTTATCTAAGGGCTTTAAGCAGCGTGTGGGCATTGCGGATGCGCTGCTTTCAAACCCCGACGTGGTAATTATGGACGAGCCTACTATTGGTCTAGACCCTCATCAAATTATCGCAATAAGAGAGCTTATAAACTCGCTGCGTGGGCGCATGGCTGTGATTATCAGCAGCCACATTCTGCCGGAAATTGAACAGGTTTGCGACAGAGTTATAATCATCAATCATGGAATGGTTGTTGCAAGCGGCTCTCCCGATAGTTTTAGAAAAGAATTTTTACCTAATTCTGTTTACGAAATTACTGTTAAAGCAAGTGCAGAAAGTTTGCATAGCAGCCTAGAAAAGCTTGACTCTGGCTTAACTATTGAGTCTTCAAGCAAGCCTGATGCAGATGGTTTTGTTAGCCACAGGCTAAAAACTGCAAGTAAAGAAAATTTGGGAGAGGCTCTAATCAAAGAGCTTGCAAAGGATGATGCTCTGCATTTAAGGGAAGTCCGCTTGGTTTGCCCTTCTTTGGAAGATATATTTATGGCGGCAACCAGAAATTCTTGGGACGAAACTTCTGATTCTTTGCAAAAAAGAAAGGATGTGGCTGAATGAAAAAATTTATCGCATTATTAAACTGTCAGATAAAAATACTTTTTATATCTCCTTCGACTTATGCTTCTGCATTTTTGTTCGTTTTGCTTATGGGGGTGGTTTATTTGCTTATGTTGCAAGAGGCAAGCGGAGCAGTTGGCGCCACCAACCCCATGAATTTATTTTTGTCTTTCTTTTGGTTTCCTGTTTTGTTTATGGTGCCAATGCTGACAATGCGCAGCCTTGCGGAAGAGCGCAGAATGGGCACGCTGCAGGCTTTGATGACAACGTCGCTTACGCCTTTTCAGATAGTTTTTGCAAAATTTTTGGCCTGTTATTTTTTATACGTTTTATTTTGGGTATTAACTTTGTTTTTTCCTATTTTAACTTACCTTACATTGCCTGAAACTGCTATTGATGACAGAGTTTTTTCTATTTCGGGAATCTGCTTAAGCTACGTATTTATTTTTGTGAGCGGGCTTATGTATATTGCGATTGGCCTTTTGGCAAGTTCGCTTACACGCAGTACGCTTGTGGCGGGCATGTTAAGTTTTTGCATGCTTTTTATTGCCATTGTGGGCGGGTCTTTGTCTAACAGTATTTTAGATTTGTATCCTGCATTAGAGCCTAATTTTGGTGGCTTTATTGCGTATTTGCAGTCTTTTACCCATTTGGAAGATTTTGGAAATTCTCTTTTGGATACACGTCCTTTCTTTTTGTACATAAGCTCTGCTGCGGCTTTTGTTGGAATTACATCTTTAGTTACAGAGTATAAGGCATCTTAATGAAATTTAAAATTAGTAAAATAGAAGATTTCCGCATAGTCTGTAAGCTCAGAACTTTTAATTTGCTGGCGCAGATAGTTTTGGCTATTGTGTTCTTTTTGGGCGTTAATTACTTGGCAAGCGGACATTATCTTAGCAAAGATTTTTCTGCGTCAAAGTCTAACTCGCTTTCGCCTGAAAGCGTTGCGTATATTAACGACTTAAAAAAGCCTGTTGATATTTATATGACTTTAAGAATGCCATCCGGCGGCGGAGAGGCTAAGGCTGTTGAAGAGTCTCAGGCTTTGATTGATGAGGTTGCAAGGCTGCTTTCAAGGTATGAGTATGAGTCTTTGCAAAGGGGAGAGAAAAAAATAAAAGTGCACATTTTAGACCCCCTAATAGACAGACGCACCGGCGATGAACTTGTAAGACGCTTTTCTTACGACATAGATAATTCCGTGATTGTGGCTTGCGGCGACAAAAGTAAAAAGCTCACAAAAGATGATTTGTACGACATAGAAGACGGCGTTCGCAAATCTTTTAAAGGAGAGCAAGCTGTCAGCGCTGCAATACTTTATGTTTCAAATGATAAGCAGAAGAAAATTTATTTTTTGCGTGGTCATGGCGAATTAAATTACAAGAATGCGGACATCAATACAGGGCTTTCTGAATTTGCAAATGTGCTTACTTTGCGCGGCTATAAATTAGACAATTTAGATTTAACTTCAAAGGCAGAAATCCCCAGCGATGCGGATATGATAGTTGTGGCAGCGCCTCAGGCGGAATTTTTGCCTCAAGAAATTGACGTTATCAGAAAGTATCTTTTGTATTCTGCAGGCAGAATGATGGTATTTTTGCGCTTGGGCGGCAATTATGGGCTGGACGATATTTTTTATGAGTGGGGGATTCGTGCTGATGATATGATGGTTATAGACACAAAAGAATTTGAGTCTGTAACAGGCGACATGATAGCAAGGCTCTATCCTGCAAAACCTCATGAAATTGTAAAGTACATGGTAGATATGAATTTGCCTGTTCAGTTTGGCTCTGTTAAGCCTGTAAGAGAAGATATAACAGCTCCGCAAGACGGCGGGCTTTCACTTTGGCCTTTAATATATTCAAGCGATACAAGCTGGGGGGAAAAATCTTACAGGCAAGAGGGTACTCAGGTTTATAATGACGAGGTAGATTTGCGTGGTCCTTTGTCGCTTGCAATGCTTGCAGCAAGGAACATTTCTTTAGATTTCGGCGTTGGGGTGCGCAGTGGCAGGCTTGCTGTTTTTGGCGATGAAAATTTTATAACAAATGGGCGTTTTAATGCGTTGGGGAATTCTAAGCTGGCTTTAAATACTGTAAATTGGATGTTTGATGAAAATACGCTCTTAAATATTCCGCCAAGAAAAGTGGACAGATTCTCTCTTACAATCAGCAGGGGCGACATAAATAAGCTTATGTGGCGTTTTACTTTGTTGCCGGCATTCATACTGCTTGCAGGCTTTATAACTTACATTTTTAGGAGACAGTAGTTTATGAAATTTAAGCTTACATTTTTGCTTCTTTTTGCGAATCTTTTTTTGTTTTTCACAATCTGGACACTAGAGCGCAAGCCAAGTTCTTCTAACTCTGCAAGGTCTGATTTTTTAGATTTTTCTGTCCTAGAAATTTCTGGCAAGCCACTTGACAAGCCTAGGGTTTTAAAGTTAGAAAACAACAGATGGCGCATTACTTCGCCTATTGATTGGTCTGCAAATTATTATGCGGTAAGCCGCATTAAAAATCAGTTGGAATTTTTAGACAAGGAGGCAAGTTTTTCTGTCTCAGAAATTATTGCCCACAAGCAAACACTGGCAGACTTTGGACTGGACGACCCTGTTTACACTTTCAAGTTTGGCGATGGCAAAACTATGAGGGAAATTAAAATCGGCAAGAGCGCTCCTGTTGGAAACAGAGTTTATCTGCTGGATGAGAATTCTCAAAAAATTATTGTTACAGACAAGTCTTTGGTAGAAAATTTTGCCATAGATATTGACGCTCTTAGGGGGCAGAATGTTTTTGATATTGCAAGGTTTGAAATTTCTGCATTTTCAATCAGGCTTGCTCAAGAATCCGGCGGCGCCGACTTAAAGTCTGGCCTTCACAGAATTGGGCTTGTCAAAGAAGGCAATGCTTGGAACTTTGAAACGCCTATCACTGCAAGTGCGGACTCAAGAGAAGTTGGCGTATTTTTAGATTCTTTATGCTCACTTTCGTCTAGGGCTTTTGCGCCTGAAAATCAGCCAAATACAGGGCTTGATATTGCAAGTTTTCCGACAGCAATCAGCATACAGGGCACTAACAGAAAGCAGACTTTGCTCTTGGGCAACTTATCTGCAAATGGCGTTTTGCGCTATGCAAGGCTTGAAGACAATGCGACAGTCTTTTTAGTAGATGCCGCAATGTTTAAAGATTTGGGGCTCTTGCAAACTACGCTAAGAGACAAGGCATTTTTTAAATTTGACGAGCTTGCCATCACAGAAATTGATATAGCCTCCAGAACTTCATCCGTGAAGCTAAAAAAGCTGGGCAGTGGGCAGTGGGACGCAGTAGGCGCAAATTCTGCAGGGCAGATAGAAAATATGCAGGCAGATTTTGCCATAGTAAATTCTATCATCTCAAGGCTTAAGGGTCTGCGTGCAAGAGACTTTGTAACAGATGCTCCGGGAGAAGACATTAAGCGCTTTGGCTTTGAAAATCCTAAGCTTAAAATTACCTTAAGGCAGGCAAACGGAAAATCGCAAACGCTTATTGTTGGAGACAATTATAAGTCTGAAACATCAGGAGAGCTTGTTTATCTTACAACAGGCTCTGACGTTAATGACGTTTCTGTTTATGGGGTTTCGCCTACAATTCTTTACAGAACGCCTACAGATTTGCTTGGCACAAAGTCTCGTATTTTTGAGGCATTGCCAGAGAAGGCTGTGATACTTAAGTTCTCTTTGCAAGATTTGGCTTCTTCAAAACCTGTTTTTGAAATTTCTAAGCAGACCGGAAAATGGGAAGATGAGCTTCTTACGCTTCCTGAAAAACGCAGAATTGCGGCATACAGAATACTTAAGAGCATAGAAAAATTTGCAGTTACAAAATATTTAGACACTAATTTTTCTAAGGATGGCGTAAGCGTAAACGGGGCAACTTTCCCTTGGAAGTACAAGCTGACTGCAGAGGTTAAAATGCCTGGAACAGGCGGCGATAAGATTGAAACAAGGTCTATTTTGCTTACAGAAAGACTATCCGGCAGATTGCAGTATGGGGCTTCAGAATCCACAAAGGCAGTTTTTGAAATATCTCAGCAGCTTTTGGACAGTATTTCGGAATTTACTTTAGAGTCAGCAGTGCCTGCGGCGTTAACTCCTGCAGCTCCAAGTCCGCTTTCAGAAATTTCCGGTGAATCGGCTTCCGGACTAATGTTACAGAAGCCTTCTGAGTCAAAATAAGCAGACAGATTTTGCCTTTATCTTGGTTTTGTGAAAAAGATTTTTAAAAATATTTTTTCAAAAACGACGTTTACTAAAGCGGCGAAAATTTCTCATTTTTTTTTAAATTTAGGGCTCTTCTTTTCAGTTTTATTTTTGTCTGCAATTTTGATTTGCATTTTAACAAGCGTAAAAATTCCCATTTCAAATTTCATAGAATCTAAGCTACAAGAAAAAATTTCTGATACAGGCTATCATTTAAATTTTGAAAATTTAAGCTTTAGCATGTCTGGCAGGATAGAGTTAAGTTCTCCTAAATTCAGGTTCTTTGAAGGCGGCGATGTTTGTTTTGAGGCAAAAAAAATAGGCATTCGTTTAAGTTTTGCATCGCTGCTTTTGGGCAGATTTGAACCTTTGGAAGTTTACTTGGAAAAGGGCAAACTTTCGCCGTCTTATGGGGTAGGAGAAGGTAAATTTCCCTTAGAAAATATTTATATAAGATGTATTTTTGAGGGTGATAATTATAATCTCAGAGACGCTTTTGCAAAGTGCGGAGCAGCCTACTTAAGCTTTACAGGCGTACTTCCGGAGGGTGTTTTTTCTGATGGCGGAAAAATGTTTTTGTCTGCAGTTGACATTAAAAAAATAAGTGCTCTTGAAAAGAAAGAAAAAAAAGAAGCCTTTGATTTTCTTAAATCTTGGGACAAAGCTTGTCAGAAAATCTTGCTTGCTCAAAACTATTTTAACTATGTTAAAAACCCTGCAATAATAGGAGATTTTAAATTAGATGCAGATGGGCTTCGCCTAAATGCAGAAGTATTTGCAGATGAATATTTGGGAAAATTTAAAGAGCTTTCGCTTTCTTTAAAAAAATTAAGATGTGCATTTACTTTTGATACGCAAGAGTCAAAAGATAGCGTTTTTGTAAAATTTGGGGCGGCAAATTTTTATACATCTTTGGGGCTTACTGTTTCTGAATTGATGGCGTATTCAAAACTAGATTTTAATGCTCAAAAACTGCTGGATACAAGGCTTACTCTTTTAGATTTGCAGTACGATGGCATGAGTCTGGAAACTTTATCTTTAATTAAGTCTGAGCTAAATAAAGATAATTACATTCAAGATATTCAGGCTTTGGCAAAATTTAAAGGGAAATCTATTTATGCAAAAAGCTTTGGCGATTTGGAAAATTTGAATATAGATTTTGAGGCAGCGCTTCCTTTGTCTGAAATTCAAAAACACCGCTTGCTTTCGGGCATAGAAGAACTTAAAGATTTTGAGTTTAGAAATAATTTATTTTTAAATGGGAAAGCCCAAGTTAACACAAAAAATATAAATAGCACTAAAGTGTTTGCAGACTTTGATATTTCTTACTCTAACTTTTACAGGATAGATGCTGACTTTGGCTATGGCAGTGTTAGTTACGATGTGGCAAGCGGCGAATTTTGGGCAAAAGATGTAGATGTTTTTGCAACAGAAGGCTGGCGCATTGGTGGCGATGTTTATCAGAATCTTAAAAATTTTGATTACAGATTTTTGCTCACAGGCACTTTGCGCCCTACGGCAATAAATCATTTTATGGAAGACTGGTGGTCTGAAATTTTTGAGGACACAAAGTTTGCAAAAGATTTTCCTTACGCAGATTTTTCTGTAATCGGCAAATGGGGAGACCCCGAACATATTTGGGTTTTCGGACTTGTTAAAGGAAGCGATATTTTAAGAAATGATATTGCATTTGAACGCATGAACTTGAAGGTTTGGGTGAATCCTTCAAACATTGCAATATTAGATGCAAATGTAGAAAATCAGGGACGCTACGCCAAGGGCAATTTAGTTTGGTGCTACTTTTCAGGCAAGATAGACAATTATGATCTAAATAAAATTTTCATTCGCTCTAACATGACAAAAATAGAGCTTGCAGGGCTTGGCGGCCCCAAAGTTGCAGAGGCTCTTGAAATTTTAGACTATGAAAACGGCGCAGAAATTGCAGGCAAAATTTTCTTGCCAAGCCTAGAAAAATATCCGGACAAACCTGACACTATGAATCTGGATTTTATAAGCTCAGGCAAGGTGAAAATAGGGCGCATAAATTTAGATAAATTGGCTTTTATGGCCTACATTTCGGGGAACGATATTTATTTGGATAAGGTCAATTATGGAATTGCAAAGGGTTTGGGCAGGGGCTCAATTTTTGTTACAAAAAAAGAAAATAAAGACTGGTTCAAATTAGACGGAGACTTATCTGCTGCAAATCAGCTGGAGCTAATTAAATTTTTTGCAGAGCTTGGCGATGACGGAAGCTCTCAAAACGCAGATGCGCCTGTAAAAGGCTTAGGAGACTTTGACAAACTGGGTGTTGTTAATGCAAATTTTAGTCTTGAAGGCTATGCAGATTTTCCTGAAACAGTTAAGGGTTTTGGATCTGTAAATTTGCATAATCCAAAACTTGCGGAAATAAATTTGCTGGGTTTTATCAGTAAGGCTGCGAATGCTGTTGGCTTTCCTCTTGGCGCTTTTGATTTAAAAGAGGCGCTTTCAAATTTTAAAATTGAAGATGGCGTTGTGTCTTTTAAAGACCTTTCAATTACAGGGCCTGCCGCAAAATTAAAGGCTTCTGTCAGGTACGACTTCTTAAAAGACAAGCTCTATTCCAGAGCCATTTTGGCGCCATTTGAATCTTTAGACGAGGGCTTTATTAATTCTTTGGTGAGTATTGCAAACCCTATGATGAGCGTTTTAGAAATTGATATGAGCGGCAAAATTTCAGAACCCCATACGACTGTGTCTATAAAGCCATTTAATTTGTTTAGGAGCGATAAGGCAATCTCTGAAGAATTTTCAAGAAGGCTTTTGTTAAAGGAAGAAAACGATAAAATTTTAGAGTCGCTTAAGTTGCAAAAATAGATTTAATGAAAATATATTTTTTTAGAAATTGGTAAGGTTTAAAATATGCAAACAGAAAAAAAATTACGTTGTGGCGTTGTAGGCGTTGGCTACCTTGGTCAGCATCATGCAAGAATTTACTCTGAATTGGAAAAGACAGAGCTTGTTGGCGTCTATGATGCTAATCCTGAGCGTGCCGCAGAAATTGCTGCGCTTTATGGCTGCAAGGTTTTTGATTCTTATTTAGAGCTTGCAAAATATGTTGACGCAATTTCTGTTGTAGTGCCAACTGACAAGCATACAGAAGTTTCTATGCCGCTTTTGGAAGCAGGCTGCCACTTGCTTATAGAAAAACCCATTTGCACAAGCACGCAAGATGCAATTATGATTGCCCAAAAAGCAAAAGAAAAAAATTTGATAGTGCAAGTGGGGCACATAGAACACTTTAATCCTGTTATGGGTTTTATGGAGCAGAATGTAAGAAACCCTAAATTTATTACTGCAGACAGGCTTGCTCCTTTTAATGTAAGGGGCACAGAAGTTGGCGTTGTTTTAGATTTGATGATACATGACATTGGCGTTATTTTAAAACTTGCAAACTCTGAATTAGAGTCTGTTGAGGCAGTAGGCGTCAATGTTTTAAGCCGCACAGAAGATATAGGCAATGCTCGCTTAAAATTTAAAAATGGCTGCGTTGCAAACTTAAATGTAAGCAGAGTGAGCCTTAAAAAAGTGCGTGAAATAAGAGTATTTCAGCCAGGTTCTTATATGTCTTTAGATTTTCAAAATCAGTCTGGTCACTTGATAAAAGTTGGCGAAGCGGGAATAGAAAAAGTTGACGTTCCATTTGATAAGCAAGAACCACTAAAGGCTGAATTAGACAGCTTTGCAGACTGCGTGTTAAATAATAAGGCTCCTAAAGTTGGCGCAAATTTGGGCGGGCTTGCTTTAGAAATTGCGCTTGAAGTTACAAGACAAATTTCTGTCAATTTAAGAGCAAATGTCTAAAAAAGTTTCACAGTTTATTTTTGAATCTCCGGAAGAGGGTGCCTGCGATTTGCTTATTATTGCAGGCGAACACTCTGGCGACGAGCAAGCTTCAAGAATGCTTAAAAAGGCTTATGAGCTTAATCCTGATTTAAAAGTTTGCGCAATAGGCGGAAAATCTTTGGCTGCGGCAGGGGCTCAGCTTTTGTTTGATATGACAAAGTTTTCTGTTGTGGGCTTGGTTGAGGTATTAAAAAATTATTCAACATTTAAGGCTTTGTCGCTTGCAATAATTGCTTGGATAAAAAAATATAAACCCAAAAATATTTGCTTTGTAGATTACCCGGGCTTTAATTTGCATTTGGCAAAAGAGCTAAAAAAAGAGGGCATAAGTCTTAAGGGCGGCGGAGATACAAAAATTTTATATTACGTAAGCCCTCAAATTTGGGCGTGGAAGGCGGGCCGCAGATTTAAAATGGCAGAAGTTTTAGACGAGCTTGCTGTTATATTTCCCTTTGAGCCAAAGTGCTATGCAGATACTAGTTTAAAGACAATTTTTGTTGGGCATCCCTTTGCCTCTGAAAGCCATGTATCTAAAATTTATTACGCCCCAAATGCGCCTTTAATTTTTTTACCAGGAAGCCGCAAAATTGCAGTCAGCAAAATTTTCCCGACTATGCTTGAAACTTTGCGTCTGCTAAAAAATGAAACTGCTGTTGTTCCATTTCCAAGCAGGCAGATAGAGCAAATTTTAAAAGATATTTTAGCCAAATTTCCTGATTTAAAAAACAGAGTTCTTTTGCGCAAAATTGGCGGAGAGCGCATTGCCGCAAAGGCTGCGCTTATGAGTTCAGGTACAGTTTCGCTTTCTGTTTGCTTGCAGGGCATTCCCGGAGCCATTGTTTACAAGGCAAATTTGTTCACATATTTTTTGGCAAGAATGCTTGTTGCAGTTAAATATTTGGGCATTGCAAATATCATTTTAGACAGGCCCGCATGGCCGGAATTTATTCAGTTTGACGCAAAGCCTGAAGTTATCGCAAAGCGTTTAAAGGATTGCATTTCAAACGAAGCTGTAATTGCACAGGCGCAGGCAGATGCAAAGCTTTTAAAAGATTCTTTAATTGTACAGGGCAATACGCTTTCCGCAGGCGAATGGCTTGTGGGTGCCTTAAAATAGTTTATGAAAGACTTTGAAAAAAAATCCAGCTTGCAAGAAATCAAAGAAAGATTTGATGCAGATGTGGAGCGTTTTTCAAACTTACAAACAGGGCAAAGTGCCACAATAGATGCAACCCTTGCCATGGATTTAATTACAAGAGCCGCCTTTGTAAATACGCCCACTATAGAAAATGTTTTAGACATAGGCTGCGGGGCAGGCAATAATACGCTAAAACTTTTAGAGCTTAGTCCAAATTTTAATTCAGATTTGTTAGACTTAAGCCCCAAAATGTTAGTGCGTGCAAAAGAACGCATATCCTTAGTTTCTAGCGGAAAAATCAATACTTTTGAGGGAGATTTCAGAAAGGCAAAGCTCAAAGAAAATCATTACGACGTAGTGCTTGCAGCCGCAGTATTGCATCACTTAAGAGATGATGCGGACTGGGAATTTTGCTTCTCAAAAATCTATAAAATTTTGAAGCCAAATGGGACTTTGTGGATCACAGATTTAGTCTCTCACGAAACTGCGCAAACTCAAAAAATGATGTGGGAAAAATATGGCGAGTATCTTGAAACTTTGGGCGGCGCAAATTACAAGGAAAAAGTATTTGCCTACATTGAAAAGGAAGACAGTCCAAGGCCGCTCACATATCAGTTAGATTTGCTTAAAAAAGTGGGCTTTAAAACAGTTGAAGTGCTGCACAAAAATTCTTGTTTTGCAGCTTTTGGCGCAATAAAATAATTCTTTATTTTTTGTAGGCGCCAATATTTTTTACATTTGTGTAGCCTAAAGATTCCAAGGTTTTTTTTGCAATTTCAGAGCGTCTGCCGCTGCGGCAATAGACTTCTATTTTTGCATTTTTAT
>JAVBSE010000110.1:0-4940 GCA_031547315.1 Opitutales bacterium | reverse complement strand
AAGACGTTAATGTGCTGGCAGAAAAAGGCGCTCAGGCTATCATCGTTATTGGCGGGAAGCACTCTGCAAATACTATCAAACTTGCAGTAATGGCAGAGCGCACAGGCTTGCCTTGTTTTCATATAGAAACTTTGAAAGAGTTGGATATTGAAGCCATTAAAAAATTTGAAATTGTCGGCGTAACTGCAGGCGCTTCTACACCAGACTTTTTGATAGATGAAGTTTGTAAAGTTTTAGAAAAATTAGACTAAACTTTCTTAAAATTTAAAGCATTAATCTCCTAATCTTTAATAACTTAGGAGATTTTTTTGTGAATTTATAAAAAAAATATACAATACGTTCACATTTGAACAGTTCTGCCATATTAAATTTGTATTTTAGGCGCAAAACAGAAAAATAAAGTGCATTATGAAAAAAGCACTAATATTATCTCTGATTTCAAGTGTGTCGCTTCTTGGTTTTGCAGACTACTATAGGGTAGGCAATGCCGATACTGATTGGACAAATCTTGATAACTGGTCTACAAGCAGTTCAAGCTATGTAAGGCCTAACGAAATACCGGGTACAGGCGCTAGCACTAAAATCTGGTTTTTAGAAAATGGAACATCAACTACATTCACAGGTGCAAATGGCAACTTGAAGTTTTCTGAATTTAGAACTCAGGCAGCCGATATCACTTTTTCTGGTGTTAATATGACAGTTAGTGGCAATATGATAAATGGCGATCAGGCTGCAGGTACTGCCGAAAATTATGCTACAACAAACTTAAATATCTCAAATGGGTCAAGCGTTTCTGTTAATGTATTTCATGGAGCGGGCAAAGAATATACTGAACTAAATCTGCAAATTACAGGTGGTTCAACATTTACACAAGTTTCTACTACTTGGTCTGATTTTTCTCTTATAGGAAATGCTGCCGCCGATGCTACACAAAAATACAGAAAAGCATATCTATTAGTTGATAAAACTTCTACAATGAACTTAGGTGCAAACTTAAATGTCAATAGCACTCACAGTAAAGCACCTGATTCCACTGCTGTATTGGATATTTATGGAAATCTTAGTGCTAAAGGTATTATTTTGGCACAAGGTTCCAATGCAAAAGCAACATTAAATATTTACGGTTCTGCTGATATTAACATTAACGGAAACCTCTCTTTAAATACCGCTGGTGCAACAATTAATTTTGTGATGCAAGATGTTTCAAACAGCAGAATATCTCATATGACAGGTAGTGATATTGACAATGCAGGTCCTGCAATTTTTAGAATGCTGACAAGTGGCGCTGTTGCTGACAGTAAAGGTAAAATATACATAGATCTTACAGATTTTAGCGTTGGTGGTTCTGATTTTATAACAGGCGAAACTTATGCAATTTCTCTAATTTCTGCCGGAACTACAACAGAAGCAAATCTCTATTCGATTATAAACTTAATTAACGAAGATAAAATGGGCGACGATTGGGCACTCTTTGGCGCAAATAAAGCAGACAATCTTTTCTGGGATGGTTCTGATTTGTATTTAAAGCTTGTGTATACAGCTGTTCCAGAGCCTTCTACTTATGCGGCAATATTTGGCGTATTGGCACTTGCGTTTGCAGCTTACCGCCGCAAACGCTAAGGCGTGAAATTGGACTAAATACTCCGTTTCAATAAAAAATCCCAACTAGTCATGTAGGTCACTACACTCCTAGTTGGGATTTTTTTTGAATACTCGTCTTAGCCACAATTTGACGCCTTAGAAAAAAACTCGCCTTAGCCAGCGTTTGACAGCTTAAAAAAATGCGTGAAATAGGATTAAAAAATCCCCAAAGAATTCAATTCTCTGGGGTTTTGTCATTTTTAAATTAAACGTGTTTTTTACAAGACAGGCATTTCCGAGTCTTTAATGCGCTCTAAGTTTGCGCCAAGGTTTGTGAGTTTTTTGTCTATGCTGTCGTAACCTCTGTCTAGGTGGTAGATTCTTTGTATGTAGGTGTCTCCCTTTGCGCAGAGCGCCGCAATTAAAAGCGCTGCAGAAGCACGCAAGTCTGAAGCCATAACAGGTGCGCCTGAAAGCGCTGTCTTGCCCTTAACTATTGCGCTTGCACCTTCTCTTGAAATATCTGCGCCCATGCGCATAAGTTCGGGAACATGCATAAAACGTTCAGGATAAATACGCTCTGTGATTATTGAAATTCCGTTTGCCTGTGTAAGCAGCGTGCTTAGCTGAGCCTGCAAGTCAGTAGGAAACCCCGGGTGTTGCATTGTAATTGCTTCCACTGGCTTTAGTTTAGAATTTGCGCCGTCTGCCAAAATTTCATTCTTTGACGGAAATTCCAAGCAAGCGCCTGCAGCTTCTAAAATATCTATAAGTGCGCCCAAATCTTTTTTTACTGCGCCTTTTACCAAAACTTTGCCTTTTGTTGCAAGGGCTGCCATTATCCAAGTGCCTGCTTCAATGCGGTCCGGCAATACTGTATGCGTTGTGCCGCCAAGTTTTGGAACGCCTGTAATTTCCAAAGTAGGGGTGCCTATGCCTTCTATGAGAGCTCCCATTTTTACAAGCATTTTGCAGAGGTCTGCAATTTCAGGCTCGCAAGCGGCGTTTTCAATTACTGTTGTGCCGCAGGTGATTACGCTTGCCATTAAAATGTTTGCAGTGCCTGTTACTGTGCTGCCAAAGCGTCCGCCCAAATAGATATGGGTGCCACGCATTTTACGCGCGTCGATATTTAAGTAGCCTCCGGAAATTTCTACTTCGCAGCCAAGGGCTTTTAAGCCTTTAATATGCAGGTCGATAGGTCTTGCGCCAATAACGCAGCCCCCCGGCATAGAAACTTCTGCACGCTTCATTCTTGCTGCAAGTGGTCCTAAAAGGCAAATGCTGGCACGCATTTTTCTGACCAAGTCGTAAGGGGCTCTGCAAGAAATATTTTCAGCTTCTATTTCCCAAACTCCTGAGCTTGGGTTAGAAACTTTTGCCCCCAATGAGGCGACAATTTGCGCCATAAAGCGCACGTCGCTCAAGTCGGGAACATTTTTAATAACGCACTTTTCTTTAGTAAGAAGTGCGGCAGCGAACATTGGAAGGCAGGCGTTTTTTGCACCTGAGACATTGACTGTCCCATTTAAGCGCACGCCTCCCTTTATTCGCATTACATCCATTGCCTACTGAGAGTCAGATGATTTTTCAGAATGCTGATGGTGTGGGCGGTTTCCTTTATTTTTAAAGCCGCCTTTGTTGTCGTAACGTCTGTTGTTGTTATGAGGACGATTTCCGCCTTTTTTCCAGTCGTTATTTTTGCCGCGTCTGTCAAAATTTTTGTTGTTTTTCCAGTCACGTTTTCTGTCGCCCTTGAACTTAGGATTAGACTTTTCTTCTTTCCCTAAAATCTTTTTGAAGAAGCGCTTAATCTTTGCAAACAAGCCAGACTTAGGCTCTGCAGCAGAAGAGTAAGACACAAAATCTTGCTTTGCGCCGTCTTTTTTATTGTTGAACTTAGGGCGTTTGTCCAAAGAAACTTCAACTGCTCTGCTTTTTGCTTCAGGAGCTTCAAAAGAAGGGCCGCTGTGCTCTTTTACTTCAGAAGATTCTTCAGTTTTTTCAGCATTTTCTTCGGTTTTTTGGAACCTTGGCTTGCGTTCAAAACGTTCGCCTCTTTCACGACGCTCAAAGCGTTCGCCACGTTCACGACGTTCAAAACGACGTTCCCCACGATTTTCTGAAGGAAGCTCGCAAGTGCTCTCAGAAGAGCCTTCGCCATTGGCGTAGCCGGAAATATGGCTGCCGCTTAGTTTTTCATTAGCAGATTTGATATCTTCAATCTCTCCGCAGTTTGCAGCTTCTGACGATTTTTTGCCATTTGCATTAGAGCCAGAGTTGCGATTACGGCGGTTTTTATGCGCTCTGTAGTTTTGATTTGTTGTGCTTGCTTGGGCTGTTGAAGCATTATTTTCTGTCGCAGCTTCGGCGACTGTAGGTGTGTTAGAAACTTCTTCTGCCACCTGATTTTGATTGTTATCTTCCATGTCGATTTTTTCGGTTTTTTTATTGTATTATTATGGGCGCAAGAGATGTAAAATAGGCAATTTTGCCCTTAGTTGTTCAATTTTTCGTCAGGCTTTACTCTTGCGCAAATAGGCTGACGCTGCTTACCGGTTTTTCTGAGTTTGAGATATAAAAAACAAAACTCTCGTGGAAAAATCTCACGACAGGTAAACTTAAAACAGTAATCAAAGGTACAGATTTTAAGTTTTCGTTCAATGTTTTTTTTCTGCTTTTTTCTCAAAATGGCAAAAAATTTTGTTTGATTAAAGTTTTTTGAGCTAAAATATGTGTTGCCTTGTGGAAAAAATCTGTTTTGATTTTCGTTTTTTAACACTTATGAAAGTATTAGTAGCAGATCCAATATCGCCAATAGGCGTAGATTACCTTAGAAATCAGGGTTTCAACGTGGTTGAAGCCTACGGCTCTAGCCCAGAACAGATTAAGGAGCTTATTTCCGACGCTTCAGGTGTTATTGTACGCTCCGAAACAACAATTACTCCTGAAGTTTTGGCCTGCGCAAAGGTGCTTAAGGCCATTGGCAGAGCAGGTGTTGGCGTTGATAATATAGATGTTCCTGCTGCAACAGAAAAGGGTATTGTTGTTATGAATACCCCAACTGGCAATACTATTGCCACTGCAGAGCTTACTTTTACGCACATGATGTGCGGAACTCGTCCTATTGTTCAGGCTCATAATTCTATTATGGAAGGCAAGTGGAACAGGGGCGCATTTAAGGGCGGCGAGCTCCTAAACAAAACGCTTCTTATTTTGGGTATGGGCCGCATTGGCTCTGAAATCGCAAAGCGTGCTAAAGCATTTGGCATGAAGGTTTTGGCTTACGATCCTTTCCTTACAGAAGCGCGCGCAAGCGCTTTGGGTGTTGAGCTTGTTAAAGCTCCGGAAGATGCTTG
>JAVBSE010000124.1:0-3875 GCA_031547315.1 Opitutales bacterium | reverse complement strand
GATGTTTACGCCCCCAAGTCTTAACTATCCGCAGTTTCCAGAGCTTGAACTTGCTATAACTGAAAAAAATAAATCGTCCATAATTTGATTTTTTAATTTGCCCCCAAGCGACATAATTGCAAGATATAAATTTCAATGAATTACTTTTTAATAGATGGCTATAATTTGAGCTTCAGAGCATTCTATGCAATGCCGGAACTTACTACTGCAGATGGCTTTCCTACGGGCGCACTTCACGCATTTTTTGCAAGCATACTTAAGTTGTCTTCTCTTGAAGTTCCGCATTCCAGCGTAATATTTTTCGACAAGGGCGGCTCTGTAAGGCACAGAGAAATCTACCCGGAATACAAGGCCCAGCGTTCTGAAATGCCCGAAGCGCTGCGCAGGCAAATGCCTGAAATTGTTGAACTCTGCAAGCTCATGGGCTTTTGCGTTGTTTGCCAAGAGGGCATAGAAGCAGACGACCTTATTGCCTCTGCTGCAGAAAATTTGGCAAGCACTGGCGCAAAAGTTTCTGTAGTAAGTGCAGATAAAGACTTTGCCCAGCTAATGCGCCCCGGCATAAAACAGCTTTTGCCGCCTGCAACGCAAAACCCCACACTAGGTTGGAGAGAGCTTGATATGGTGGGCGTTAAAACAAAATTCGGCGTGCCTCCTTCTCAAATTCCAGACTTTTTGGCACTTGTTGGCGACACTGCCGACAACATTTTAGGCGTAGATGGTGTTGGTCCCAAAACTGCCGCCAAGTGGCTTAAAGACTTTGAAAACATAGAAACAATCATTAAGCGTGCAGATTGGATAAAACCGGAAAAATTCAGAAAAATTATTGCAGATTCTGCAGAAATTTTGCGCCGCAATCTAAAACTTGTAACTCTTGACAAATCTTTTGAAACAGGCGCAATTGAATGTGCGCACCCCAAGTTTGAAGAAGTGCTTGCGTTTCTGGAAAAGTATGAGATGAAACGCTCAATAAACTCATTTAAAAAATACGTAAAAGAACAATATTTTATAAGCTTATGAAAAGTATGACAGGTTTTGGCAGGGCAGTTTTTAGCTCTGAAAATTTTGACGCAAGCATAGACGTTTTTTCAGTCAATAAAAAGGGCTTAGAGCTTTTTGTTAATTTGCCTCGCGACTGGCAGTCTTTAGAAAATACAATTTCTGCAGAGGCAAAAAATTTTTACACAAGAGGTAAAGTTCAAGTATCTATTAAAGTAAATTATAAAAGTGCAAATGGCGCTTTGCAGGTTTCTGAAAATCAGCTAAAAGAGGGCGTGGATGCCTTCAAAAAAATTTGTGAAAATTTGGGGCACAGCTACATTGAAAATTCTGATACTCTTTTCCAAATAAATTCTGCACTCGCCAAAGAAGTTCAGATTTCAAGAGATACACAGGCCGATTGGGAAATACTTAAACCTCATTTGCTACTTGCGCTTGAAGCTGCAGATTTAATGAGAGAAACTGAAGGCAAAACTCTTTCTGAAGATTTCTCAAAGCGCCTTAATTTCTTGGAAGCTTACGCAAAAAATATTAAAGAATTTTCTGCCACAACTGTTCCAAACTACAAAGAAACTTTGATGGCAAGGCTTAAAAATTTCAACTTGGAAATAGATTTATCTGATGAGCGCATACTTAAAGAAATTGCAATTTTTGCAGACAGGTGCGACATCACAGAAGAGCTTACAAGGCTTGCAAGTCACATATCTCAGTTTAAAGATATGCTTTCTTGTGCAGAAAATAATGGACGCAAAATGGATTTTATTTGTCAAGAAATTGGGCGTGAAATCAACACTATTGGCAGCAAGGCAAACCGCCTAGAAGTTTCCAAAATTGTTATAGATTTCAAAAATGAACTGGAACGTATACGCGAGCAGGTTCAGAACATCGAATAATTCTTTTGAAATTTGGGCTGATGCTCCGTTATAAAAAAGTTCATGAAAGTCATGTATCCTCATACACTCCTTCCATGAACTTTTTTATATACTCGCCTGAGCCCAAATTTGAAAAGAATTAAGACTGCGTGGCGTGGCGTATTCTTGATACAAAAAAAAGACAAAAAACTTAAATATGTTTTTTGTCTTTTAATAGGCTTAAATTCTTTCAAAAATTGTAATTTTTCTTTAGCAAAGCAGCAAAGAAAAATCATTAAAGTTTGCGGTAAAGCCGCCTGCTTTGCCTTTACAAATTACGCTGACTGCGTCGTGAGAGTGCAGGCTTTCTAGGTGTATGCAGGCTGCTTCAAAGTCTGCTATGCGTTTGTCTGAATCAAGCTCTGCAAAAATTAGGCGTGCTGCGTCTTCAACAAATTTTACAAATTCGCCATTTAATTCTGCAAAGGCTTGCTCGTCTTCACGCTTAACCATAACTTGCGTTTCTGTTTGCAAGGCTTTTAGGCAGTGTGCTTGTATGTCTTCAATAAAAAGCGCAGCACCTTGCGCAAGCTCAACGCTGACACGCACTTTACTGCGCTGAGAATGAGGTATGCAGAACTTATCTTTGTTGACTCTTGCGTGCTCGCCAAGCTCTGCAGAGCAGGGACAAGATGAAGAGTAGATGAAATCAAAGTGAATAATTGTTCTTACTCTGTCTAGATCATCCAACTTTGCTTCAAAGGCGCAGTTATAATATTGCCAGCCTTCCAAGCCGCTTCTTAGGCTCTTTTGTTTAATTGGGTAAGAAAAACTAAGCTTAATATTTGCTCTTGAAGTTTCTAGCTCAGACTTCATTTCTTTGAGCACTTCTTCAAGTAATGCAGGGCTAAAAACTCTGTCGGAAAAAGTGTAGAATGTGCGCATAATTCTAGACATATTTATGCCCTTAGAATTTGCCGCCAAAGATACTGTGCCTGTTACAGAAGTTTCTAGCTCTCGTACAGAGCAGTCTTTTGAAATGTATTTAAGCGGCAGCTTAAAATTATGCATTCCAACCTGCATGATTGGCACATTTGCACCCTTAATTTTAGAGACGTCTGCATTTTGAACGTCGGGTAGGGCAAGCGTTTTGGCAGGCTGCTTTAGTAGAGCAGGTTTTTGTGCCTTTAAATTATTTTTGTTTGTCTGATTTGTGTTATTCATTTTTTTTTAGATTTCAGATTATGCGGAAAATCATCGGAATTTTTATCCGAAAAAGCGCTGTACGCACAAAAAAACTAAGTCTTTTCACTTGTACAAAATTAAAGTTCAAGATTTAGGAGTAATCGTAAAAATTTGTCGAGAATAAATTGAAATAAGTAAATTACTGTAAAATTGTTTTGCACAAAGATTAAAACTTGTATTATGAAAAATAAAATAAATACTGCTTTCAGATGATTAGAAATCTAAAGATAAGTTTATTTGTAATTCTTTTTCTTGGTCTGGGTTTGAGCCTGGTTCAAGCTGCCAATATTCAAGAGCCTTTTGTGCGCTTTCCAACAAGTTTGTCTGATTATAAAGACCCGGTAGACGGCACTTTGTGGCAAGTTTTAGTTTCAAGAGTTAAGCAAGATAAATTCAACTTGTTTGCAACTGTGATTTTTGCCTTGGCAATTTTGCACACGTTTATGAACAGGTATTTCAATGAAATTGGAAATCGATATCAAGAAAAGCATATGCAGCGCCTAAAAAAATGGGAAGAAGAAGGCAAGCTTAGGGGCGACCTTATTCCTGTTAGTTTTAGAGCAACAATATTTCACTTTTTAGGAGAGGTTGAGGCAATTTTTGGTTTCTGGCTTATACCTCTTTTTGCAGGAATGGTTTTTGTTGGCGGCTGGGGCTCTATGACAAACTATGTGGACTCTCTTGCATTTGTAGACAAAAAATACACAGAGCCAATGTTCGTTATAGTGATAATGTCTATTGCAGCTTCTAAGCCTATAATTATTTTTGCAGGCAGAATTT
>JAVBSE010000192.1:0-19287 GCA_031547315.1 Opitutales bacterium | reverse complement strand
AAAAGCAGGTTCTGTTGTTTTAAGTTTTTTTAGCCAAACACAAGATGGCAAAAAAATATTCACAATGAATGCAGATATGCCCATAGGCATTTTAATGCCCGAAAATTACGACTATTCTGTTTTTGCCTGGACAAAAAATTTTGACAAACTTTTAGCAAAACACATTGAACGCATTTCAAGCCATTCAATAGTTGCGCAAGAAATTCCTACAGTAAAAACTTTATATGCGGACGCTCTTATTTTAGAAAAATTCAATATCGACGAGGGAATTTTAAACCCTGTGGAAAATATTGAAGAAGACGGCGTTTTAACTTTGGACGGCAAGTATAAGCTGTGGGTGGAAACTTTAAAGATGAACTATTTGGGACTTGTGTCTGAGTACTAAATTTTTTTATGGAAGAAAGCTTTTCAGAAAAAATTACAAAGTTTGCGAATGACTTAGAATCGCTTACTATCGACGTTATTTATGATAAAAGAAAAGATTTTGTTTCTAAAATTTACGCAGGCTTTTTAAAATTTTTATCTTGGATTTTTAGCGGCATTGTTCAGTTGCGTTACAGGCTTTATAAAAACAGAATTTTCAGAGACTCTCCCTTAGGCTGTTTTGTTATTGTTGTGGGCAATCTTACAGTTGGGGGTACAGGCAAAACTCCTGTGGTAGAAAAATTCGCAAGAGAGCTTACAGCAAGGGGCAGAAAAGTTGCAATTTTAAGCAGAGGCTACAAGAGCAAATCTGAAAGCGGCTTTAAAAAATTTCTAAGGGCCATCTTGCACAATGAAACAGCTTATAAGCCCAAAATTGTATCAGACGGAAAGCAAGTTTTATTAGACTCTGAAATGGCAGGCGACGAACCTTACATGCTTGCCAGAAATTTGCCCGGCGTGATTGTTGTTGTAGATAAAAACAGGGTAAAAGCAGGCAACTATGCAATCAGAGAATTTGGCGTAGACACAATTATTTTGGATGATGGCTTTCAGTATTTGCCTTTGAAAGGGCAGATGCAGGTTTTGCTTGTGGATAAAACAAATCCTTTTGGAAACAAGTCTTTGCTGCCTAGGGGAATTTTAAGAGAGCCTGTCAGACATTTAAAGCGCGCTTCTTATATTTTTCTTACAAAGTCTGATGGCAAAAGAGATGTGGAATTAGAAAATTTTATACGTCAGTATAATGCCAGTGCAGAGTTTATTGAGTGTACACATAGGTCTAAATATTTGCTCAATTTTGAAACCTTGGAAAAGGAGAGCTTGGACATTTTAAAAGGCAAACGCATTGCTTATTTTTGCGCTATTGCAGCTCCCGACAGTTTTTCGGGTTTCTTGCGTCAGATGGGTGCGGAGATTGTTTATTATGAGCACTTTTTAGATCATCATCGCTTTAGCCAAAAAGAATTGGACGGATTTTTTAAAGACGCAAAAATACAAAAAGCAGACCTAGTTGTTACTACAGAAAAAGACGCTGTGAGGATTAACAAAGATTATAAGCCAACAGTTCCATTTTTTTACACAAGGCTTGAAATTGACATACTTTCCGGCGATGGCGACTTTTCTGCAGCAGTAGAACGCATTTGCTTTAAAGGCACTGGGGAATCTTGCAGTTTGCCTCCTAAAAAGAAAGCTTTGGATGATAGAGCTTAGAGAAATTTCTTTGGCATTTGGGGCTCGCAAGCTTTTTAATGGCATAAGTGCTGTTATAAACAGGCGCGACAAAATAGGCTTAGTTGGCTCTAACGGAGCAGGTAAATCTACGCTCTTAAAGCTTTTGGCAGGTTTGCAAGATTACGACAGCGGCGAAATTGTGCGCCCAAAATATGTAAGCTTTGGCTACCTATCGCAAGACATTACAGAGATTGGCGAAAGAACTTTGTACTTAGAAGCAGAGAGCGCTTTTGAGGGCATAGTTGCGCTTAAAAATAAATTGGCTGAGGCTGAAAATCTTTTGCAAACGCTTTCTTCCGATTCTGAAGAGTACTTGCAAACGCTTGAAGACATAGGCGCTTTAGAGCACAGGCTTGAAGATTTGGACGCAAGCAAATTGCGTTCAAAAGTTGAAACTGTTTTGCATGGCTTGGGCTTTAGCCAGTCTGATATGGACAGGCTTTGCAGCGAATTTTCGGGCGGCTGGCGTATGAGAATTGCGCTTGCAAAACTGCTATTAAAAGAGCCTTCGCTTTTAATGTTGGACGAGCCCACAAATCACTTGGATATTGAGTCTGTGACTTGGCTTGAAGATTATTTGCAAACTTATGAAGGCGCAGTTATTGTGGTGAGCCACGACAGGTCTTTTTTAAATTTGCTTTGCACAAAAACTTTCGCTTTAAGCATGGGCAAATTAGAAGTTTATGCAGGCAATTATGACTTTTATGAGTACGAGTCTGTGGCAAGGCGTGAGCGCTTGCTTAAGGCTGCTGCAAATCAGGCAAAAGCAATTGAAAAGACAGAGCGTTTCATAGACAGGTTTAGAGCAAAAAGCAGCAAGGCTGCGCAAGTTCAAAGCAGAATAAAAGCTTTAGACAAAGTTGACAAAATAGAGATAGAGGCTGAAGAATCTGGCATAGCGTTTCGTTTTCCAGAGCCAAAGCGTACAGGGCAGGTTGTTATTTCTGCTCAAAATATTTGTAAGTCTTATGACGAAAACTTGGTTTTAAATAATGTAAGTTTGCAAATAGAGCGTGGCGAAAAAGTTGCACTTGTGGGCATAAACGGCGCAGGCAAAACAACCTTGGCACGCATTATGGCAGGCAAGTTAGATTATAATTCGGGCAAGATAGAACTTGGGTATAATGTAGAGATGTCTTACTTTGCTCAGCATCAGGCAGAAGAATTAACGCCCACAAATACTGTTTTGCAAGAGGCTGAAAGTGCGGCGCCTATTGGCGAAAAATCTAAAGCAAGGGGTTTGCTTGGCAGTTTTCTTTTTAGCGGGGACGAGGCTCTTAAGCCTGTTTCAGTACTCTCTGGCGGAGAAAAAAATAGACTGGCACTGACAAAAATGCTCTTGCAGTCTTTCAATTTTTTAATTTTAGACGAGCCCACAAATCACCTGGATATGAAGTCTAAAAAGGTTTTGCAGCACGCTTTGCAAACTTATGAGGGCACGTTTTTAATTGTCAGCCACGACAGAGATTTTCTAGACCCTATTATCACAAAAGTTATAGAGATAGGCAGGCGCGGCGTAAGGTTTTTTCCAGGCAATATTTCTGATTATGTTGAAAAAATAAGGGCTGAGGGCGTTTTCGACAGCCCCAATGCCTCTGCAAAAAAGATTAGCAGCAGTGCGGCAGAAAAAAAAGCGGCTAAGGCTTTGGCTTCTGAGGCCCGCAAAAAGCTTGGGAAATTGCAAAGAGACTTAGAGCAGCTTGAAGAAAAAATCGGCGCAGTAGATTTAGAGATTTCCGACTTAGAGGCAGTGATGTCTGATGTCGAATTTTTTAAAGACCTAAAGGCTTCTGGGGACGCTCTAAAAAAGCACTTAAAGCTGAAAGAAGATTCTGAAGCTTTATATGCAAAATGGGAAGAAATTTCTGAGGAAATTGCAAACTTGTCTGCAAAATAATAAGCGACTTAAAAAAGCTTGACGATTACTGTGCAAAAGTCATCTTCTAAAGAGTTTGGAAGTATAAGATTATGGCACTCACAGAATTTAAAAGTCAGCTAATTGCGGATATGGGTATCAGTATGGGAGACGAAGGAAAAGGTCGCCTCATATATGAAGTTATAGACGAGCTTAAAACGCTTAAAAAGCGCAACGACATTGCAGCAATTGTAATGAAAATAAATGGCGGCGCAAATTCTGGCCACACAGCCGGCAATTTGAAGCTAAATTTATTGCCCGCAGGCGTGATTGAAAAAGACGTGGAAACTTTGGCAATAGGCAGCGGCGTAGTTGCAGACCCAAATAAATTTTTGTGGGAAGCTTTGCCATTAGAGGCTAAGGGCTACAAAATATTTTCAAGACTTTTGATTGATGAGCGCACTATGGTTTCAGACTTTGGGCATCGCTTGCTGGATTTGGCTTATGAAAATTACAGAGTAAACATTTTGAAAGAAGAGCCAAGAGGTTCTACGGGCAGAGGTATTACGCCTTCTTATGCTGACGAGGTAAGTCAATTTCAAATTTGGTATGTAGATTTTTGCGGACCTAAAGAAGTGTTTGCAAACAAGCTAAGAGCAAAGCTTTTAAGAGCCTGCGACACTATTAAATATGTCTGCAAAGTTTCTGAAGAAACTTGGAATGGATTTTTTGAAACGCTCACAAATGCAGAGCTTAGGGCAAATGCCGCCGCTATCGAAGAAGGAATTTTTAAAGCGGAAGAATTTGACTTTAAGGCTTTTAAAGGCGCAAATGCGTTTGAATTAAATTTAGACAGACTTGTAGATTACTACTGGGCTGCAGGTCAAAAACTTTTAAAGAATATTGGCGACGTAAGAGACGCTTGCATTAGCGCAGTAGCGCAGGGGCGTTACATTGTTGGCGAATACGGGCAGGCTTATTGGTTAGATAAGCGCCATGGATTTCCACCAAATGTTACAGCCTCTCACACAACTTCGCCAGAGTTTTTTCAGTCGGCAGGTTTGCCTGTGCAGCCGCTTCATATTTTGGGTTGTTGCAAGGCTTACGACACCAAGGTGGGTACTCACATTTTCTTGACTCAAATGCCAGAAGGGCACCCGCTTACAGAAAAACTTAAGAAGCTTGAATTTGGCTCTACAACAGGACGTCAGCGCATGGTAGGCTGGTTTGACGCTGTGGAAAAAGGCGATGCTCTGCGCTATGGCGGCTACGATGACATAGTCATAAACAAGATTGACGCTCTCTCATACAGCGGCGATTGGAATGGCGGCGAGCTTTTGGTTTGCACTGCTTACAAGGCGGCTGATGGCAAAATTTATAAGTCAGTTCCAAGGTCTGATGCAGTAAGAAGGGGCTTAGAGCCTGTTTACACAAGGTTGCCCGGCTGGTCTGAAGATATTTCAGGTGTACGTTCATTTGCAGATTTGCCGCAAAATGCAAAGCGCTATGTGGCATTTTGTATGAAGTCAATTATCGACGTTGCAGGCAGGGGCGAGCCCTTAAGTGTTTTGCCAAATTTGCGATACATTGGCGTTGGTCCTTTGCCGGCACAAATCATAAGAGACGTGCCTGCAAGCTTGGAACTTCTTAAAATTTTATAAAATAAACAAAATTTTGCCGATAGCAAAACAATGGATGATAAAAGTGATAAGTGCGATAAGTGCGGAAAGCCCGCTACTGTCCATTTTATTAAAATAGTAAATGGGCAGAAAATGAAAATGAATCTTTGTGCAGATTGCGCAAAGGATTCTATGTTCTTGCCTGATGGGGTGGGGCTGCCTCCTGAACTTTTGCCTGAAATTGAAAAATTGGCTTCTGACGTTGTAGAGTCTGCAAAAATAAAACGTGTTAAAATTCCTTCTGTAACTTGCAGTGTTTGCGGAACAAGCATGGAGTCTTTAGACAAGGGCGGCCGCTTTGGCTGCGCAAATTGTTATGAGGCTTTTAAGGCTAAAGTTTTAGATATGCTTGCGCATATGCATGGCTCTTTAGAGCATTTGGGAAAGTCTCCTAAAAGTTTGAAGAAATCGAAAAAAGTTTTGGTGCAAGCTGTGGATTCTGCTCAGGCAGAGTTGCCTTTAGGACTTGCGGAAAAAGAGCCTGCAGTTAAGGACATTGAAATTGATATTCCGCCTGCTCAGCTAAATCTTTTAGATTTGAAAATCAAATTGGAGTCTGCAGTTAAGGACGAACGTTATGAAGACGCAGCCTTAATAAGAGATAAAATTAAAGAAATAGAAAATTCTTAAAATGGATTTTTGTAAGACAGATGCTTGCAAGTTAAAGCCGGATACGGAAGCTATTTTTATAAGCTCTCGTGTTAGGCTTGCTCGCAACATAGATGGCGAGTTATTTGCGTCTAAAAATTCTATTCCTGACAGAAGAAGGATTTTGTCTTTGTGCGAGTCTGAATTTAAGGGCGTGCGTAAGTTCACAAAAGGCAAATTTTTTAATTTAGAAGAGCTAAGCGTTTCTGACAGAGAAATTTTGCTTGAGCGCAATCTTATAAGCAAAAATCTTGCAGATTCTAAAGAGGGCAAGGGTGTTTTTTTAACAGCAGATTGCCAAACTTCTGTTATGATAAACGAGGAAGACCACTTGAGAATTCAGGTTTCAGAACGTGGGCTTTGTTTAGAGTCTTTGTGGTCTAAAATTGATGCGCTGGACAATCAGATTGCGCAGAAAATTCCTTACAGTTTTCACGACAGATATGGTTACCTTACTGCTTGCCCAACAAATGTTGGCACAGGCATGAGGGCGTCTGTTATGATGCACCTAATTGGGCTTAAGCTTTCAGAGCAAATAGAGCCTGTGATACGCGGGCTTAATCATTTGGGAATAGTTGCAAGGGGCTCTAATGGCGAAGGTTCAGAGCCATTGGGTGCATTTTATCAGATTTCAAATCAGCAAACTTTGGGTTCTTCTGAAGAGCAAATTATTGAGAAAATTACGCAAATTTGCGTGAAGCTTGCAGACTTTGAAAACAATGCCCGCAAAAAACTTTTTGAAGATTCGCCCAGTTTAATTTTAGATAAAATTTCTAGAGCTTGGGCAGTATTGAGTTCTGCTTACGTAATAACAAGTACAGAGGCTATTGATTGTTTGTCTGCATTAAGGCTGGCTGCAGATTTGGGCTTTATGCCTGCAAAGTCTAAGGTGCTTATAGACACTATGCTTTTGGAAGTGCGCCCGGCGCATCTTGAAAGAGACTTTGGCTCTTTGGGCATGGGCGTGAAAGACAGAGATATTCTTAGGGCGGAAATTTTAAAAGAAGGCCTTAAAGATTTAAAGAAGCCTTCGCTTTCAAAGACAAAAAAATTAAAATAGCTTTGCCTTTTCAAAGCTTGGAAAATAAACTCGAAACTTAATCAAAATGTTTTTTTTCCGAAAACAAGAAAAAGCGTATTACACGCAAAACAATTTAGGAAACACACACAATGCAATTAACATCAAGAGCTCAACAGGTATTATCATTGGCAAGAAAAGAAGCCAAGAGCCTTAATCACAGTTATATTGGCACAGAGCATTTGCTTTTAGGTCTCATTGCTTTGGGACAGGGCATTGCAGTTAATGTGCTGCAAAAAATGGGCATCAGCCTTTCTAATGTAAGAAAAGCTGTTGTTGACAATCTGCAAGTTGGCGAAGCGCCTGAAAATTCTGAAGAGATTGAACACTCTGAAGACTTTAAAAAGGCCATCACAATTGCCGCTCAAGAGGCTAACAAGCTTGGTCATAACTATGTTGGGACCGAGCATATTTTGCTTGGAATTTTAAGGCTTGGCGAGGGCACTGCCGCAACAATTTTAAGGCAGCTTGGGGTGGATATTGAAACTTGCAAGAATCTAATACTTTCAGAACTGGATCCAAACTTTGTGGGAGACAGCCCTCAAGAAGAAGGCACAGCAGAAAATCCTGAAAACCCTAAGGCGGAAAAGCAAAGCGCACTAAAGGCGTTTGGCAGAGACCTTACCGAAATTGCACGTCAAGGCAAGATGGATCCTGTTATTGGGCGCAAGTCTGAGATTATGCGTGTCATACAAATTTTATGCAGACGCACAAAAAATAATCCTGTGCTTGTGGGCGAAGCAGGCGTTGGCAAAACTGCAATAGTTGAAGGACTTGCTCAAGAAATTGCAAACAATACTGTGCCGGAAATTCTTTCAAGCAAAAGAGTTATTGCGCTTGATATGGCGCTTATGGTTGCGGGTACAAAGTATAGGGGCCAGTTTGAAGAGCGCATTAAAGCTGTCATGGAAGAAATTGAACGTGCCGGCGATGTAATTTTATTTATAGATGAAATCCACACTATTGTTGGAGCGGGCTCTGCAGAGGGCGCAATGGACGCTTCAAATATTTTTAAGCCTGCGCTTTCAAGAGGCACGCTAAACTGCATTGGCGCAACAACGCTTGCAGAGTACAGAAAGTTTATAGAAAAAGACAGCGCCTTAGACAGACGTTTTCAAAATGTAAAAGTTGAAGCGCCTACTATTGAAGACACTATCAAAATTTTGGAAGGCTTAAGGGCAAACTTTGAAAAGCACCATCACTGCAAGTATTCTGATGAGGCTTTAAAGAGCGCCGTTACTTTGTCTGAACGCTATATCACCAGCAGATTTTTGCCGGACAAGGCTATTGACGTTATTGACGAAGCAGGCTCTAGAGCAAGAATTAAGGGCATGGAACGCCCCGACATTATTGAAAAACTTTCTGCAAAGATTGACGAAATTGCTGCACAAAAAAATAATGCAATCAAAGAACAGCACTTTGAAGAAGCAGCAAGGCTAAGAGACCTTGAAAAAAATACAACTGCAGAGCGAAACGATATTTTGCAGGTCTGGAGAAAATCTTTGGATGAGAAAATAAACGACGTTTCTGAAGACGATATCTTTCACGTTGTCTCATCTTGGACAGGCATTCCGCTATCTAAAATGGAAGAAAGCGAAAGCAAAAAATTGCTGGAGCTGGATTCTATTTTAAGCTCAAAAGTTGTTGGTCAAAAAGAGGCAACATCTGTTATTGCGCGTGCATTAAGGCGTTCAAGAGCTGCGTTAAAAGACCCAAAGCGCCCAATAGGTTCTTTTATGTTTTTGGGTCCTACAGGTGTGGGTAAAACCTACTTGGCAAAAATTTTGGCAGAGCAAATGTTTGGAGATGCAGACGCACTTATTCAGATAGATATGTCTGAGTATATGGAAAAGTTTTCTATCTCTAGGCTTATAGGTTCGCCTCCTGGGTATGTTGGCCATGAAGATGGCGGGCAGCTTACAGAAAAAGTTAGGCGCAAACCTTACAGCGTTATTCTTTTTGATGAAATTGAAAAAGCACACCCTGATGTGGCTCAGCTTCTTTTGCAAGTTATGGAAGATGGCAGGCTTACAGACAGCTTGGGTCGCACTGTAGATTTTAGAAATACAATTCTTATTTTGACAAGCAATGTTGGCGCACACCTTTTGCAAAAAAATCAGTCTATGGGTTTTGGCGTAGGTTACGACAGCATTGCAGATGCCGAAAAGAATAAAGAAAAAGTTATGGACGAAATGAAGCGTGTTTTCCGTCCTGAGTTTTTAAACAGAATAAACGACATTGTGCTATTTCAGTCTCTTACAAAAGACAACATGAAAGAAATTGTGGAAATAGAAGTTTCAAAGCTAAGCAAGCGCCTTAAAGACCAAGGCATAAACATAGTTTTGGAAGATTCAGCAAAAGACTTTCTTGTTGAAAAAGGCTGGGACGAAAAATATGGCGCTCGCCCACTGCGCAGAGCAATTGAGCGTGAGCTTGAAGATAACCTTGCTGAAGAAATTTTAAGAGGAAACTTGGTGGCTTCCGACGATGCTATCAGCGTTTTTTCTAAAGATAATTCGCTTAAATTTAAGCAAAGCAAGAAGCTTGCACAAAAGCGTGCAAAATAGTTTTTCTTAAAAAATAAACTTACAAAAAAAAGAGATCGGCGTTAAACCGGTCTCTTTTTTATTAAACTTTTTTGTTGTCAAAAATTATACTCTTACGGGCATAACTACGCAGACAAAATTATCTAGCGTTTTGAACACACCTGGGCTCATTTCATCTTTGAATTCAAAGAAGATTTCGTCCTTTGTGATATTGCGAAGCGGGCTGATTAGAAAGCTTGGGTTAAAGCCAATTTGCACTTCTTCGCCAGAATATTCAACGTCCATTTGTTCAGAAAATTCGCCAAATTCATTGCTCTTGCCAGAAACTTCAAGAGTGTTTTCAGAAATTCTTAGTTTGATAGAGTTGTTTTTTTCGTTAACCATAATGGAAGCACGCTGAGCAATTTCTTGCATAAGCTCTCTGTCTAGCTTAATGCGCTTTTCTGCTTCTTTAGGGATAACCTGCTTGTAGTTAGGATAGCTGCCTTCAACTATTTTTGAAACTAGGTAGATTGAAGACACTAGGCCCTTAGATTCAGATTCTTCGCCAACTGTAATATCAAATGCAACCTGACGTTCATTAAAGCTGATTTTTACGCTGTTGCCCTGTGCCAAAAGTTTTTCAAGCTCTGTAACAGTTTTTGCAGGAAGTATTATGCTGCCTTCGTCGCCCTCTGGCATTTTTACTTCACGAGAAATTAGTGCAAGTCTGCGGCCGTCTGTAGCAACAAGTGTCAGCTTTGCGCCTTCAAAATTAAAGTATACAGAATTTAAAATGTAGCGATTTTCATCTGTGCTTTGCGCATAAGAAACTGAGCGAAGCATAGAAGAAAGTTCGCTGGCGCTGATTTCAAAATTATGCTGGTCAACAAAGCTTGGAAGTGGTGGGAAGTCTTCGCTCTTAAGGCCGTTAAAGCGTGGAACGTTTGAACGCCCTGAACGTATTTTTGCTGTTTGCCCATCTGCGCTTTCAAAGCTGATTTCTTGCTGGGGCATGGCGTTGATGATTTCGGCCAATTTTTTTACAGGCACTGTGATATCGCCTTCGCTTTCAACTTCGGCCTTGATAGAGCAGCGTATGCCCAGGTCAAGATTAGTTGTTGTCAGCATAACTTTGCCGTTTTCTGCCTTAATAAGCACATTGTTTAGCACTGCCATCTGTGGTTTAGAGCTTACAACATTTGTTACTTGCCTTAAGCCAGTAGAGAAGTGTTCTTTGTTGATTTTGAACTTCATAAATTATTTTCTAATTCTGTTTGTTTTGTATTAAAATTTATCGGAGTAATTTTTTAAGCTAGTACTATATCGAAAAAAGCCTGTTTCGCAAGTAGATTTTTACGAAAAACAGGCCCTTTAAAAAACATAGCTGTCTGCCTTGCGTTTTAGCGATATTTTGGCAAAAATTCCAAGGCTAATTTCCCGTCTTTGTTTATCAGCCTGCGATAATAGCAGCCAAAACGTGTCTGGCCGTCCGCACCCTTAGTATGGCAAGAGCCTTTGCCTTTAAGGCGCACTTTGTAGACTATTGAATTTTGTTCGCAGTTTACAAGGATGTCGCAAATTTCCAAAAAGTCTCCGCTGGTTTCGCCTTTAACCCAAAGTTCGTTTCTTGATGTAGACCAAAATGCGGCTTTGCCTTTTTCTAAAGCAGCTTTAAGCGCAATTTCATTTACATAGCCCACAATTAAAACTTCTCCGCTTTCAGCGTCTTGAGCCACTGCTGGGATAACGCCTTGGCAATTATTTGTGACTTTCGACAATTTTGTGAAGTCCAAAAGATAATTACATGATTCTTCTATTTCTTTGCTCATATATAAAAAATTATTCGTAAAACTCTGAATTAGCTTAAAAAAAATGTCAATCATAAGCATTTTATTTCTCTGATTTGAATTTCATAAAATTTTTACCTTAAAAAAAATTGAGAAAAAAACTTGCAGATATAACAGTGTTTGATATATCTAATAATCGTATATGTTAATGAGGGGTTTCAGTTGGTCGATATTAGTAGCGACTCTAGTTTTTTTTGCGTCTGCAAATTTGAAGGCAGAAGATGCAGGGGCTGCGTCTAATGCAAAGTCTGCAAATGTTCCCCTAGAAGAAGCTGCAAGCGATATTGCAAAAGAGCCTGCCAAAACGCCTCTTACAATGAACGCTGCAATAGACGCAGCTTTAAGGGGCAATTTAAAACTTTATTACAATAGGTTTGAGCCTGAAAAAACTGCCCAAAATATAGAAGTGGCGGAAGCTGTTTTTGAACCTAAAATTGCAATTTCTGTTGGATATACAGACAGGAAAGACGCTCAATCATCTTCTGTATTGGATGGCGCTTCAAACCCCACAAATAAGAATGTAAATTCCAGTATCAGCGCAAGCCAGAAAATATCTACAGGCGCAGAACTTTCGCTTTGGACAAGCGCAAACAGAAATGAAACAAATTCTTCAAACTCTACCTTAAACCCAAATGTATCTTCTGGAATAGGTTTTGACGTAGTTCAACCGCTTTTAAAAGGGGCGGGTCGCACAGTAAATTTGGCTGCAATTGCAATTGCAAAGTCGCAATTTAAAGAGTCTGAAATTGTTTTAAGAAAGCAAATTCTGGACACAATTTTGAATTCTGAAATGGCCTATTGGAACTTGGCAACAGCCTACGCTTTTAGAGATTTAAGGCGCAGTAATTTGGAACTTGCAAAAAAATTGCTTGAGGAAAATCAGGCAAAATTAGATGTGGGCGTAATTCGCAGGCAAGACGTTTTGCAGGCAGAAGCAAACCTAGCTTTGGCGCAAGAGCAAATGATTTCTGCAGAGCAGCTTATCGCAAAAAATAATGACGAACTTTTGGGCTCTTTCGGAAAACTGGAATTTGACAATACTCCTAAATTTTCTGTATCGGTTTTGCCTCAAGACGACATAGAAATTCCAAACTTTAAAGACGTAATAAGCGGCGCTCTTGCTTTTGACTTAGACTTGCAAATTGCAATAGAGCTAATTGAGCGCAGAAAGCTTGAATTTACAGTTGCAAAAGACAACGTAAACCCAAGTTTAAATTTGCGTGCAGGCATTTCTGTGCTTGGCAGAGAAGGAGATTATCCCGAATCTTACAAAAGCGCGTTAGAAGCAAATGGCTACTCTTGGAATGTTGGAATAGACTTTATTTTGCCTTGGAGTTTGCGTGAAGAGCGTGCAAAGGAAACAAGGGCAAGGTTAGATTTGCGTCAGTCTCAGGTTAGCCTTGCAAACGTAAGGCAAGACTTGGTTTTGAGCCTGCGCCTTGCATACAGAGACTTGGAAGCAGGCATAGAAACACGCAGAAGCGCCGCCAGAACTTTAACTTTAAATATTGAATCTTTCGACAATCAAAAAGCTCTGTACGACGTTGGACTTTGCACATTCAGAGACGTCTTACAGTCTCAAAGAGACTTAGACGAATCTAAGCGCAGATACTTAGACTCAGTATATTCTGTTATACTTGCGCAGGCAAAACTTTCTAGATTAGATGGCAGCATTTTGCGTCGCCATGGTTTTAATTGGGGAAATTTAGGGGAATTTGAAAGCTCGCCGGTGCAAGAATTGGCAGACAAAAAATAAGGGGATTTATGAAGAAATTTTTTATAATAGTATTTTCACTCGCGGTCTTGGGAGGCTTGGTTTATTTCTTGGCAGACTACATTATTGCCGCAAAAGAAAAAGAGAATCAAGACACTACGCCAACGCAAACAGTTAAGCGTGTAAACATAGAAGAAAAAGTGATTGCCACAGGCTTTGTGCAACCAATTATCAGCACTGAAATACGCTCTGAAATCAACGGAAAAATTTACGCAATCCACGTTCAAAATGGCGATGTTGTTAAAGCCGGAAAGGTGCTTATGGAGTTAGATAAAACATCTTTGCAGTCAGAAGAATCTAAAGCGCAAAATGAATTTCGTCTGCAAGAGCTAACTTTGGAGCAAGAAAAAAGAGACTTTGCACGCCAAGAAGAATTGATGAAAAAAGGCTTTGCAATTGCAAAAGATTTTGATGACGCAAAAACAAGGCTAAGTAAGGCAGACATCCAGCTAAAAGTAAAAAAAGCAGAGTGGGAAAAATCTAAAGACGACTTGTCAAAAACATCAATACTTTCGCCGCAAGACGGCACTGTAACTGATATGGAATTAAATCCGGGGCAAGTGATTGTGGGCGCAGGTTCTGTGAGCCAAGGTACTTTGCTGATGAAGGTTAGCTCTCTTGAAAATTTGTATGTTGAAGTAAAAATTAATGAAGTGGAAATTGAAAAAATAAGCAGCGGCGGAATCCCCACAATTACTTTTGATTCTATGACAGACCTAACATTTAAGGGAGAAGTCATAGCAATGTCGCCTTATGCAAAGAACGAAAATAATATCAGAGTATTTCCTGTAAAAGTTGCTTTTAAGGCAGAGGGCGGCAGGGTAAGGCCGGGTATCAGCGCCAATATTGAATTTCCTGTAAGCAGGGCAGAGAATGTTTGCGCAGTAATACTTTCGGCGGTTTATGCGGACGGAAAAACAAAGTATGTTTTTGTAAAAAACTCTGCGGGCGCTTGGGAAAAACGCAAAGTTGAAACAGGCATCAGCGACATAAGATTTGTTGAAATTAAACGTGGCATAAACGAGGGCGATGAAATTGCACTCTCATTCCCCAAGAAAAATTTGGCGTCAGATAAAATCATAGAATTTGCAGAATAAAAAAATGTCAGAAAATTTGGCAGTCATTGAAACCCAAAAATTGCGCAAGATTTATCGCCTTGGCGAAGAAGATGTGCAGGCTCTTATGGGTGTTGATTTAAAAATTTTGCAATATGATTATGCTGTAATTTTGGGCGCATCGGGCTCTGGCAAATCTACTTTGATGCACATACTTGGTTTTATGGATACGCCAACTGATGGCAAAATTCTCTTTGACGGCGTTGATGTCTCAAGAATTTCTGCAAACAAGCGCGCGTGGTATAGGTCTAACAGAATAGGCTTTGTGTTTCAGACATTTAATTTGTTGCCAAGGCTCAGCGTTGTTAAAAATGTGCTTTTGCCTTTTTCTTATTCCAGAACAAACGTGAAAGATCAGAACGAAAGGGCAATGGAGGCCTTGCGCAAAGTTGGCATGCTTCATAGGGCAAACCATGTTCCTAATCAGCTTTCAGGGGGCGAAAGGCAAAGAGTTGCAATTGCAAGGGCTTTGGTAAATTCGCCCAGAGTTATTTTTGCAGACGAGCCCACAGGAAATTTAGACGTAAAAAATGTTCGCATAGTTTTGGATTTATTTGATGAGCTTGTAGACACAGGCCAAACTATTGTTATGGTCACGCATGATATGGACGTGGCAAAGTCTGCACGCAGAATTATCAGAATGAACGATGGCAACGTTGTTGAAGACTACAAAGTAGAAAAAGGCGTAATACGATGAAGGTCATTTACGATTTTTTTGTTGGCATCTCTAATGGCTTCGGAGAAATTTGGACACACAAATTGCGTTCGCTTCTTTCTATGTCAGGCATAATTTTGGGCTGCGCCGCAGTGATTGCCATGATGAGCGTTGTAGAGCACATTGTGGGGCTTTCCAGACAAACTTTTGAAGACGCAGGCGGCGTAACTTTAATTGAAGTTACAAGGCAAGAAGTGCCTGCAGAACAGGCCGACATTGCGTCTTTATCAAAGGGACTGACTATTGATGACGCTTATGCGCTGCGCTATGCAGTGCCTTTGTTAGAGTACATTAGCCCTCAGGTTTGGGTTGCGCATTCTAGGCTTGTTACAAAGCGTGGCACAGCTTGGTTTCCTGTTTACGGAATTTTTGGCGACAACGTTATTATTGGTAAAAGAGAAATAGACAAGGGCAGGAACCTCTCTGAAATGGATATGCAAAAGTATGCCTCTGTTGCAGTAGTAGGCGCAGATTATGCAGAAAGAGCTTTTGGACCGGGGGTGGACCCGCTTGGCAAATATATTCAGATAAGAGGTGCACTTTATCAGATAGTTGGCGTCACAAAAAAGTATGAGCGTATAGTTGGCAACAAAAACGTTTTGGCAGAAAAAAACAGAATTATCTATATACCTGTAACCACTGCAGTAATGCGCTATAGGGGCGACAGAGGCGTAAATAACATCTATATGCAAGTGCATAGCGCAGAATTTTTGTCAGACGCAGTGGCGCAAATAAATAACACCCTCACTCAAATGCACAATGGCATTGAAGACTTCACTGTAAAAACACGTGAGGGAG
Source organism: Opitutales bacterium (assembly GCA_031547315.1). Taxonomy (GTDB): domain Bacteria; phylum Verrucomicrobiota; class Verrucomicrobiia; order Opitutales; family Intestinicryptomonadaceae; genus Intestinicryptomonas. The sequence continues at coordinate 3,594 of JAVBSE010000192.1, read as the reverse complement.
AATTAGAAAATTATAAAAAAACAGAGCGCAATATGAAGCTTGCACTTGGCGGCGTTGCGCTTATTTCACTTTTAATTGGCGGCATTGCAATTATGAATGTTATGCTTGCTGTGATAAACGAGCGCATAAGAGAAATTGGCGTTCGCAAAGCGCTGGGTGCAAGGTCAGCAGATATTTTTATACAGTTTCTGGCAGAGTCTATAGTGATAAGTTTTGTTGGCGGAATTTTTGGCATGCTTTTAAGCATAGGTTTGGTAATGGTTTTGCGCATACTTTTAGATGCTCCAAGTATGGAAGTTCCGCTTAATGCAATGTTGAATGCTTTGTGCTTTAGTATGAGCATAGGTTTGCTTTCAGGCATATACCCATCTTTACGTGCTGCACGTCTTGACCCAATAACAGCCCTTCGCTACGATTAAAAAAAAATCTGAAATTGGGCTAATACGTTGCTCAAGTCGAAATATTTTTAAGTCTTATGTATTAAAATACACTGCGACCTAAAAATTTACTAGCGCCTAGTCTGAGCCGCAATTTGAGAATTTTTTAAAAGCTGTGAACACGCAAGTTTAAGAAGTAAAGCTTGCGGGTAGAACAAATTGCAAAGCAATTTGCCCAAAGGGCGACACTTGCGCTGTTTAGAAAACAAGCAAGGTCGTTCAAACGCGGCTGATACTACGCTACAAAAAAGCTTCTGAATAGTCACGTACGTTTGTACGCTCCTATCCGGAAGTTTTTTTGTATGCTCGTCTGAGCCAGCGTTTGACAGCTTTTGGCCAAATGAAAAAAATAAAAAAAAGAGGGCGAATTTTCGCCCTCATATAAAATAAACTTATTTATTTGCGCCTAAAATTTTCACACTTTTTAGGTGGAAGGTGGCGTTATGTTTATCTACTTGCAATTTTACGTATCTTGCGTTTTCAGTTTTTTCCAAGCGTGCTTTCCATATACCTTTTGGCGATTTTGTGCGCCAAACTTTTTTCCAATTTTTGCCATCTTCAGAGACAAACATTTCTAGTGGAACTGCTCTGTCGTAAAGGCCTTTGTCGTCTCTGTTGAGTATGATTGCGCCGCCGATGTTTTTATTTTCGCCAAGGTCAATAATCACAAATGGCTTATTTTCTTGGAGGGTATGAAAAGACATTATCCACTCTCCTGTTGTTGTGAGAGTGTCTTTTTTAGGAGCGTACTTTTCGTCAACAGAGCTGTAAGATGTTTTTGCGCCCTCAGAAATCCAATCGCCATTTGGGATGAACATATAACTTTCATCTATGAGATTTTCTGTTTCGGGGGTGCGGAAATCGTTGTATTTTTCAGGCCAAATTTTGCGCCCTGCAATTTCTATTTTTTCTTGGCCTTTTAAGATAGGTGAAATTACAAATTCCCACATTACTTCGCCCTTAAAAAAGTTGGAATATTCTTCAAGTGTACGAGGGCCGCAAGAGGCGTTGCCTATGCCTAAAACAGAATGTGCAATGCGAATCTCCGCACCCAAAGATTCCGGCAAATTGTGCGGATGTTTTGCCTCAAGAATTTCTGTTTGAGTATTTGGAAGCCAAGCCATAGGCAGGGATTTTTCTGTTGCGCTAAACATAATACCTCTGCCAGATTTGGGCTCTGTTATTGCCAGTGCCTGAACTTCTTCTCTGTTGCCTTGGTCTTGCGGCCAAGAGTAATTTTCTACGCCATCTGCTACGGCCACTTTATATTTGCCAAAGAACTGCGCTTGTTTTCTGTCGTTATAATTCATCCAAGGTCCGCGCCCCAAAAATTCTACTGCGCTTAAATTTTTATTAAGGCGCATTTTAAGTCCTATTCTTGGAAGGCGCAGGTCATAAGGCATTTCATTTACTTTGCGCATATAAGATCTAATTTGCACTAAGCCGTCAGGAAGTATTTTGTAGATAATTTCATAAGAATATCCAAAGCCTTCTTTTTGGTGTGCAAAAACTTTTTTAACGCTGATTTCAGCGCAAGAGCCATTTATTTTATGTTCAATTTTGGAAGATTTTTCTTCGCAAGAATATATGCCTAGGTCTCTTAGTATATGTTCTTCGCCGCTTCTTGTGTTGTCTGTCCAAGCGCTTTTAATGTCGAACTCAATTGGCTCTACAAGCATTTCAGTGCCTTCTATTTTGTAGGAACTTAAATTGCCGCCAAGAAATTTATATTCCGCATTGCCGGATTTTACAGTTATGGTATCGCCTTTTTTTTCTATGCTTGGGCGAATATTTTTTACTGCAAATTCTTGTTTTGTGCGCTTGCTAAAAAGTTTGAACTGCTCAGAAGAAGCAATGCTGTCTTTATCTGCAAAATTTGTGGAAGACTTTCTGGTAAAGTCTATTCTTGCATAATAGTCGCCATCTTTTGACTTGTCGTATTTAGGATAATTGATTGTGAATTCCTTCGACTCTCCTGCATTTACATTGAATGGGGGGAGTGTGCTTTCTGCAATTTTTTCTCCATCACGTTCAATTGCAATTTTAGCGGCAAATTCATTTACATTTATGTCAAAAAATTCATTAGTGATTTTGATTTTACCTTCATCAGCATTGATAGCATCAATTTGAATATCTTGGTAGACCTGTTTGGTTTCTGCGTATTTTACGCCAAAGCTTCTGTCAGCAAATATAACGCCGTTATGAGAGAAATTGCGTGCAGTGGGCAGCGTACCCCAGTCACGCCCGTCAGAGATAAAATTCTTTTGAGGGTTTTCAGGAATTGGCATATACATACCTTGGTCTACCCAGTCCCAAATGAAGCCGCCGTTTAAGCCTTGGTGAGAGCGCATTAAATTCCAAGTGTCTTTAAAGTTGCCCATTGCGTTACCCATTGCGTGTGTGTACTCGCAAAAGAAGAAGGGCTTTCTTGGTTCTGGAAAACGCAAGTAGTGCTTCATTCTGCCAATGCCGCCATACATAGGAGAGTCAAAATCTGTTGTATTTTGCTTGTCTGCTAAGCCTGATTCAGAGTGCACCGGGCGTGTTGGATCTAGCTGGCGTGAAAGTTTTTCCATCTCACGCAGAGCTTTTGCGTAGTGATTGCCTGGGCTAGATTCGTTATTGGTAGAAAAGATAAATACGCAAGGAATGTTTCTGTCACGAATGACCATATTTGTCATTCTGTCTAACGCAGGGGGAACCCAGCAGTCAAGCTCGCCCGGGATGTCGTCCCAGAGGCTGTGTGTTTCAAAGTTGTTTTCGTCTAGCACAAGTAAGCCATAGCGTGTACAGAGCATATAAAATTTGTCGTCTTTAGGATAGTGAGAGGTGCGCACGCCATTTAAATTTGCCTGTTTCATCAGGATGATATCTTTTTTCATCCAATCAAAGCTCATAGACTTGCCATTGTCGGGCGACCAGTCGTGATGGTTTGTGCCTTTAATTTTGAAGTTTACATTGTTAAAGAAAAATTGGTCGCCCCTATATTCAAATTTTCTGAAGGCAAAGTCTGCGGCAATGGCTTCTTGTGTTTTGCCAAATGCGTCTTCAAGTTTAATTACAAGCTGATAGGCGTTTTGCGGCTTATCGGGGCTCCAAAGTTTGAAAGAATTTAGGCTTATAGTTTCTTTGATTACTGCGTCGGAATTAGGATCAA
>JAVBSE010000117.1:0-4639 GCA_031547315.1 Opitutales bacterium | reverse complement strand
TTAAAAGAAATTGGCGCAGATAAAGTTTTAGTCAGCATTACGCATTTAAAAGATTATGCACAAGCAATAGCAATAGCGGTAAAATGAATACTCTAGATAAAATTCTCAACTGCAAAGAAGCGCAGGAATTAGAAAAAACGCTTTTGAAAAACTCTCGGGCAGAGTTAGATGCTATGCAAAATGCGGGCGCAAAAATTGCAGAAAATATTTTATCAGAGTTAGGAAATTTTCTTGGAAAATCTCCTAAAATAACAGTGCTTGCAGGCAAAGGTCATAATGGGGGCGATGCGCTTTGCGCTGCAAAAATTATACTTTCTAAATTGCCAAATGCAGAGTTAAGAATATTTTTTGCGGCAGAAATTTCAGAGCTAAAGCCAAATACTGCATTTTTTGCAAAACTGATTTTAAGTGCAAATGGAAGTGTTCGCATAATTAAAAAAGAGGAAATTTCAGAACCTTGTGATTTACTGATTGATGGGCTCTTTGGAATGAATTTTAAATCGCCTATGCGAAAAGAATTCGCAGAAATTATAGAGTCTGCAAATGAATGTGAAGCTAGGTTTAAAGTGAGTGTAGATATTCCTTCAGGGCTTTCAGACTCTGCTACAGAGCTTGCATTTAAGGCAGACTATACATTAATGACAGGTATTGCAAAGGCCTGTCTGTTTAAACCTGAAAATGCAAAATTTACAGGCAGACTGCGTTATTTAGATTTGGGATTTTTAAAAAATTTATCTGAAGAAGTAAATTTTGGAATAGTTTCTGAAAGAGTATTGGTGCCACTTAAAAAATTGCGTGAAACTCAAAATGATAAACGCAATTTTGGGCACTTATTTGTTTTTGGAGGCTCTGCAAATTATCCTGGGGCAGTGCTTATGAATGTAAAGGCGGCCGTAAGGGCAGGGGCCGGTTTAGTTACAGCCTTTGTGCCGGAACGTTTTGCGGCAAGCTTTGCAGCGTCAGAGCCTGCTGCCATTTGGGTACCATGTCCGGAAACAGAAGATGGCTCTTTGGCCTTAGAAAGTTTTTCTTTATATAAGCAAAAAGCAGGTAAAGAAACTGCAATTTTAGCAGGCTCTGGGCTGGGCGAAAATCCTGAAACTCAGGCTTTAATTGCAGAAATAAAAAAATCTGCAAAGGCGAAAATTATTTTAGATGCAGATGCAATTCGCTCAAATATTTTGCAGGTTCCATCTAAAAATGAAGTTTTAATCACACCTCATTTAGGCGAATTTAACAGAATTTCTAAGGCAAGTGCAGACGCAGAAATTTTACAGTTTTGCAAAGAACAAAACCTAAGTTTGCTTTTAAAGGGAGCGCTTAGCAGAATTTATTTTGAAAATAAAATTGCTGTAAATTGCAGTGGTGGTCCTATACTTTCAAGAGCAGGCAGCGGCGACATTTTGGCAGGCTTGGCAGGGGGGCTTTTAGCAAGGTCTGACTTAAATTTATCTGCATTTACTGCTGCTGTGCTTGCAAGCTTTTGGGCAGGTAAAGCTGCAGAATTTGCATTTGCCGAACTTGGGGAATCTGCTTACGCAAATTCTGAAGTTTTTAAATATTTACATAAGGTTTTACTGTGAACGAAATTACAGAAAGTTATTTGCGACTGTCTTTGATACCCAATGTTGGGGCTGCAACTTTAAGAAAATTAATACAGCGTTTTGGCTCACCCTTAGATGCGCTAAGGGCGACCCGCTCAGACCTAATGTCTTTAGAGCGTGTGGGCGCAAAAATTGCAGATGCCTTTATTGAAGGGCGTGAGAAGGTGGATATAGATGCAATTAAACGCAAGCTTGAGCTTTTTAAGGCTGACTATATTTGCGTAGATGACGACAGATACCCAAGATTGCTGCGCAATATTTACGACGCTCCTGTTGGTCTTTTTGTAATGGGCAAGGCAGACCTAAATGCGCCTTCTATTGCAGTGGTGGGCTGCAGAAATTGCAGCGTTTATGGAAAAATTATTGCCCGCAAATTTGCAGAAAATTTAAGCAGAGCAGGGCTTTGTGTTGTTAGCGGACTTGCCAGAGGCATAGACTCTGCGGCTCATCAAGGCGCATTAGATGCAAAGGCAGGTACAATTGCAGTTTTGGGCTGCGGGCTTGATATAATTTATCCTCCTGAGAATATAGATTTATACAGAGAAATTCCAATAAATGGCGCAATAATAAGCGAGTATCCTTTTGGAACAAGGGCAGACAAACAAACCTTTCCACTGCGTAACAGAATTATTGCAGGCATGACAACCTCAACGCTTTTGGTAGAAAGCGATATCAAAGGCGGCGGTATGATAACTGCACGTCTTGCCTGCGACTATGGCAAAGACGTTTTTGCTATCCCCGGGCGCATAGACCAAAGCACCAGCGCTGGATGCCATGCCATGATAAAAGATGGCGCAAGACTTGTAAGTTCTGTTGAAGAGATTTTAGAAGAAATGGGTTTTACAGGGCAGTTCGTATTTGAAAGCCTAGAAAAAAACAAGAAAGATTCAGATAGCCCCCAGCTTGCAGAAGATGAAGCAAAAGTCTATGCGGCGCTTGCAGAAGGCAGCGCTCTTGCAATAGATGAAATTGCTGAAATTACGCAGCTTCCTGTCTCTAAAATTTTGCCAGCCGCAATGATTTTAGAACTTAAAAAATTTATAGTAAAACGTTCAGACGGGCGCTTTGAAAAACGCTTATAAATTTAAATAGTCTAATCTATATTAATGCAAAAAAAAGAACGCTTGAAAACCAAGCGTTCTTTAAATTTTTATGTGTATCAAAACTAATTTGCGTCAGAAAATGATACTGACTTAATACCTGCCAATGCGCAAGAGTTCAATACTGTGATAGAAGCCTGGTGCGGAGCGTCTCCGTCAGGAATTATAGTCACAATAGTTTGTCTTTTTTCTGCATCAGCAGCATCCTTAAGGCGCTTTAAATTTCTTGTTAAAATTTCCGGCGCAATAGGAGAGTAGTTCAAAGTCATTGAGCCATCCGGCTTAAGTCTGACTACCTGCTCATTGGGGAATTCTAAATTTTCAACAATTACAGGATTGGGAACCGGCAATGAAATTGACATATCCGCTTCCTGTTTCATTGGCAAAAACATAAAATAAATCAGAAGCAAAAACACAACGTCTATCATCGACGTTAAGCTAAATGCGTCGTCTGAAAGAACTAAACCTTGTTTTTTTCTAGCCATATTAAGAGTCGTCCTGTTCTGTGCCAAAAATTATACTAAAAATACCGACTTCAGCACAAGCCTTCATAACTTCGCTGACATTTCTGTATGGAGTTTTTGCATCAGCTCTTAGATAAACACCCTTGAATTCAGGATATGTTGCTCTTGCAGCTACTGCATTTTTAATCTCTTCAATATTAGAACGCCTTGCGCCCAAAAATAAAGTGCCATCTTCCGCAATAGAAACATATTGTCTGTTGCTGATGTCTTTTGGAACCTTTGCTTCAGGAGCAACCGGCATTTTAATAAGAACCTTTTCGTCAGTCGCAAAAGTTGTGACTGTCATGAAGAATGCAATCAGAAGGAACACGATGTCTATCATCGATGTCATTTCAAAATTGAAATCTTCAATTGGTGGTGGAGGCAATTTCATTGCACTAATGCCTTAGGTTAATTACTGGTTCTCTGTTGCAACTGGAGTTTCTTCAGTTGATACTATTTCCTGAGGACCATACTTTGTTGACATCTTGTATGTGTAAAGAAGGTCTCCAACTGTGCGGCTAAGACCTGAAGTAACTTGGCCATACTTGTTTTTAAATATAAAGTAGAACAACATTGCAGGAACACCAATAATCATACCTGCAGCTGTTGTAATAAGAGCTTCGGAAATGTTATTTGCAAGTGTTGAAGCACTGCCTGCGCCTTCAGATGCAATAGTGTCGAACGCTTTAACCATCCCCAAAACTGTTCCGAACAAACCTAACATCGGAGAAATTGAAGCGATAAGAGCCAAATAGTTAACCAAAACGTAAGGAGCAGCCATTTCTTCAATAGAAGCTTCGCCCATTGCTTCTTCAATAGAAGCTAAATCAAGTTCTTTGTCGTTAACACGGGCAAGGCCTGCGCCAACAATGTTTGTAAGAGGGTTACTTCTTTTTTCGCAATACTTAAGAGCCTCTGTAACTCTTAGGTTATTTAGGTCATCAGTAAGAGTATCGATATCTTTCTGAGCCATAAATTTTGAGGTGCGAATTGAAATTGCATTAACAATTGCAATACTTACGCCGGCAATAGCGCAAAGACCAAGTGGGTACATTGTCCAACCACCCAAAAGCCAATAATCCAAAAGTGTTTTTGTGTTTGTAACTTCAGGAGCAGCTGCTGCAGGAGCATCTGCAGGTTTTGCTGCGTCTTGTGCGAATGCTGTGCCAAAACCAAATGCTGACATAGCTGCTAATATTGCGATAGAGAAGAACTTTCTTTTCATTTTTGATATCTGTGAGGTTAATATTATATTAAAAATTAAAACAAAAAACTAAGGCCATAAAATTAACGGTCTTTCTTTTTTTACAAAATATTGTCTCTTTTGTTTAGTATATGCAAGATTTATTTTTGTTTTTTTATTTTACATGCATTTCAAAAATATAAAATAAATTTTGAACCTAAAAACGCCGATATAGGCGTCTTATAC
>JAVBSE010000089.1:0-14497 GCA_031547315.1 Opitutales bacterium | reverse complement strand
GCACTTTGAGTATTCAAACAGAATTCCGGGAAGCTCTGTTGAAGAGCATAGTCTGTTAAAAAACATTGTAAGAGCGCCACCGCCGCCTGCATTTTGGTCAAATAAAATGCCCAAGCAGCCGCCGGTTTTAAGATAGTCTCTGCCAACTAGAAGCCCTTCTTTTCTTGAAAGCATATTTATGCCATGCGCCTGTCTTGTTTCTTTTATCCAAGCTTCAAGGCCTGCGTTATCAAAGGGCCTGTAATAAACTGCGGATTTTGGAACTTCTATTTCTGTCAAAACAGGAAAATGCGCAATTGCCTCTGCCATGCTGTTGTGCGATATTAAAAGCAGAAGTCCCTTGTTCTTTTCTTTACGCCTTTGAAGCTCAGACCTTACAAAGTCTGACAATATAATTCTTTCTCTTAGTTCAGAAACTTTCATATATGGGCTTGCCAAAACAAATGCGCCCATTTCTATAGTTCTTGTTGCGGAATCAAATGCCAATTTTTTAATTTGGCGTTTTGAAAATGTGGGAAAACATCTGTAAATATTTGCGTAAAGCCCGCGCCTTCTTTTAGATGGGTATAAGACTATTAAAAAGCCCAAAAAACGGCATATAGCTGCTGTTATGCGCCTTGGCAGCAGTGCGCAAAAATGTCCTAAAAAACTGATAAATATTTTCGTCATTATTGTTTTTCATCAAAAAGATTTTCCTTATTTTTGCAAAGCAAAAATTGTTGTATAAATTTAGGAAATCTGCAAGTCTGAGATAATGCTAACTTTTAGAAAACTTGCAATACTTGGAGGAGGGCTTTTGGGCTCGTCTTTTGCCGCTGCGCTTAAAAAACGCAATTTATGCGAGTTTGCAAACGTTTGGTCTAGGTCGGAAAGCACCAGAGCGCTTTGCAAAAAACATTCGTTTTATGACAATGTTTGCGATACTATTAAAGAGGCTGTCAAAGACGCAGACTTTATTCTTTGCGCAGTCAATCCAAGCTTTGTGCCGGAAGTTTTAAAAGAGGCGGCAAAGTATGCAAAAACAGGCTCAATTTTTACAGACGTAGCCAGCACAAAATTTAAAATTTTTACAGAGGCCGAAAAAATTTTTGAGGGCAAAGATTTTTATTTTGTGGCTTCGCACCCAATGGCAGGTTCTGAAAAATCAGGACCTGAATTTGCAGACGCAAATCTGTTTGAAGGTGCATCTTGCTTTGTTTGCGCAGGCAAAAATTTGGAGGCTGTAAATCTTGTGATAGAAATTTGGAAGGCCTTAAATATGAAGGTCTTTGAAGTTTCTGCAAAAGAGCACGACCTAATTGTTGCAAACGTAAGCCATACTCCGCAGGCGGCTGCAAGTGCGCTTGCTGTTTTTGCTTCTAAAAATGAAGATTGGTTCTTAAAATTTTCGGGCAAGGGTTTTAAAGACACCAGCAGACTTGCAAAAAGCGATGTAGACATGTGGCTTTCCATATTTAAAGAAAATTCACAAAATGTGAGCCTTGCGTTAAAAGAATATATTTTAACTCTTTCAAAATTAGAAGAAGCCATTTCTAAACAAGACGAAAAATCCATCACAGAATTTTTAACTTTGGCGCGCCAAACACGCCTTAAACAAGACTAATTTATGGACAAAATTTTAGTTGAACCTTTTCAAAACCCCGCATGCACGTCATTCAAATTGCCTGCATCCAAAAGCATTACAAATAGGGCGCTTTTGCTTGCAGCAATGCAAGACTATCCTTTGCGCATAAATAATCCAATTAAATCCAGAGACGGCGAAATTATGTTAAGCTGTTTGAAAGATTTGGGCTATGATGTACTTGTAGAAAAATCTTACGTTTCTATTTCAGGAGAGTGCAACTTAAAAGCAAATTTAAACGTTGGCAATGCCGGTACCGCAGCAAGATTTTTAACAGCTTTTGTATGCACAAAAGTAAATGGTGTTTATAATTTCGATTCTGACAAAGCAATGTATTCAAGGCCTATGGCAGGTCTAATAAATGCTCTGAAAGGACAGGGGGCAGTTTTTGAATTTAAGGGAGAAAAAAATTGTTTCCCATTTACTGTAAAAACAAGCGGGCTTCAGGGTGGGGAAATTGTTTTAGACGCTTCACAGTCCAGCCAAATTTTGTCTGCAATTTTAATGGCGTCGCCTGCTGCAAAGGCCGACACAGTGCTTAGGTTAAAAGGCAAAACAGTTTCAGAGCCATTTGTTAAAATGACACTTAAAATGATGGAAGATTTTGGTTTTTGCGCAGAAGATCTTGGCGAAAATTCTTACAAAATTTTACATGGAATCACAACCAGCCCTGAAACTTATGATGTGGAAGCAGACGCAACAGCAGCAAGCTATCCTATTGCTTTGGCCGCAGTAACCGGCGGGGCAGTACTGATAGAAGACTTTCCTTTTACTGACTTACAGGGCGATGCAAGGTTTGCAGAACTTTTAAGCGAGGCTGGAATTATTAAAACTAAAAAAATTGGCAAAGACCTTTTAGTAGTAAAATCTGAAGCCAAAGCTAAAAAATTCAATTTTGATTTTAATGCAATTTCAGACACATTTTTAACACTTGCGGCGGCAGCGCCAATACTTGGCATAGAAGTTAAAATCACAGGGCTTGCACACACACGCAAGCAAGAGTGTGACAGAGTTTTGGCAATGTCGACAGGCCTTAAAAATTTTGCGCAAAATGTAAATTATGGCGATGATTTTATAGAAATTAAACCCCATAAAACTAAAGAAATTTCTAAGCATATAAATGCGCCAATTTTAATTGCAACTTATGAAGACCATAGGGTGGCAATGTCTTTTGGCATTGCTGCAAGCGCAAATATTATGCCAAATAAAAAGGGCTGGATTGAAATTCTAGACCCAAATTGTACTTCAAAAACTTTTCCGGAATTTTTTAACACATTAAAAGAGGCAAAAATGAACTCAGAAAAATTTAAAATTGTTGCAGTAGACGGCGGCGCTGCAGTGGGCAAATCAAGCGTTTCAAAAGAGTGTGCAAATACGCTCAATTATATGCATGTAGATACAGGCGCACACTATAGAACGCTTAGCTATATTCTTTTGCAAAACGGAATTCTAAGCGACAATCCAAAGGCTGTTACAGAGTTTTTAAAGACCTTAAAAATTTCTGTTTATCTGGAAGGTAGGTCTGCAAGAATGTCAATTGATGGCAAAAAAATTGAAGATGCCGATATCAGGAACGATTTGATAAATGCAAATGTTTCAATTTTTGCGTCAATGCCAGATGTGAGGAATTTTCTAAAAGACTTTCAGCGTTCTATGGCGGATGAAGCAAAAGCTCAGGGCTTTGCGGGCCTTGTAATGGAAGGCAGAGACGTAGGCACTGTGATATTTCCCAATGCAACGCTTAAAATATTCTTAGACGCAGACGAAGAGACTAGGGCGCTGCGCCGTAAAAATGAAGGTATTTCAGATTCTATTGCAAAAAGAGATAAGCTCGATAAAACAAGAAAAACTGCGCCGCTTGTTTGCGCAAAAGATGCAGAACTTATCGACACATCTAAAATGACAAAAGATGAAGTTATTGCAAAAGCACTAAGTTTAATTATCAAAGCCTAGTGGGCTTGCATTTAATAAATTGGGTCCAAAAAAATTGTAAAATCTTGCAATTAAAAATAAAAAAAACTTCAGAAATTTCTGAAGTTTTTTTGTGTTTAAGTTAAAGTAAATTAGTTTTTCTTGGCATTTTTCTTTTTGCGATAAACTGCAAAACCTAAAGCCAATGCGCCGAATATTGCAGCATAAGCAGCAGGCTCCGGTACAGTACTTGTATATGTCATAACAAGGCTCCAACCATCGCTGCCGCTGCCTGTTATCTCAAATTCATAGATATCTGAAGCATCACGCGTAATAACTTTAACGTTTTCTGCATATTCTTTAGCTGCATCAAAATCGAACCAATATTTGCTTAGTGCATCTTTAAAGCCATTGCCGCCAATCATTAGCAAATAGCTTTGTGTTTGGCCTTCAAAGTTAGTTTTAATGCCACTTAGATCAATTTCAAGAATGCCGGTAAATTCATAGGCATTTGAGCCATAAACATCAATAAAACTTATACCCTTGTTGTATCCGCTGGCATCAACTTCTGTGGTGTCACCCATCTTGTAAACAAGTTTGCCAACGTCAGAACGTGCAACGCCAGCAGCAGTTTGTTGCGATCTGTCAGTAGGGTTTGCAAGGTCTCTTGCACCTCTGACTTTGAATTCATTTATAACAGAAATTTCTGAACCGCCGCCGTCAACTACAAATCTGCCTTGCCCACCTTCGGAAATTGTGTTGCCAATAATTAAGCCCTGCAAATGCAATTCATTGCCTGTGCCTGTGACTGTGAAAGTATTTATGCCGGCCTTAAAGTTGTAGCCATTATGTTCGTTAATTTTTAGAACAAGGGCTCTGTCTTGTTCATTTTCTTTACGCCCTAAAATTGTGTTTCCTGCTAAAGTGATATTGGCTACTGCTTTGCTGCTGGCATCTGTTTGTCCATGCAATGCAATTGCTTCGCCACCAATAAGCAGTTCGTTCTTATTGTTTGCATTAGTGCCTTTTGCATAGAAATTCGAATTGCCGTTTAAAACATTTGTACTTGAAATGTTGAGATTATTTATTGTGACGTAATTGCCTTCGCCCAAGACATTAAATATGTCTTTATGCGTTGTGTCAGCATAAGTGTAGTTAACTGTCATTCTGATTTCATTAATTGTTATATCAGAATTTTTACCCTGAATTGTAAAAGAATTAGTTCCTGCTGCAGCATTTCCAATGTTATAATTAATAACACCTGTTGATGTAAATATTGAACTGTCTATAACTGCACTTAAATTAGAAGTAGAACCTGTTGTGCCATTGCGGAAGTCAAAATTAGCAATACTCATGCTTGATTTATTAGATAATTCGAAGCTCAAATTACCCGACATTCTTGCATCTAAATAAACACTAGTTGATCCTGTTTTTTTAATACCATTTGTTAAAACAATTTTAGATTCACCTGTTCCATTTGCATAGTTTGAACCATAGATATACATGTTATTATATGTCATGGTGTTAGATGCAGTTGTACCTGTATTTCTTTGACCATCAAATACGGCAAGTATTTTTGCCTGACCGCCAGTGTAAAGATTAATATCGGCGGAAGAAAAACTTGCATTTGTAGCTACATTGCCAGCAGCATCTTTACCAAAATAGAACTGTACATCTGTTGTGGATGTTTCTGTGTTTTGCCCAGCATTAAGGTTGAAATTTCCTGTTACAGCAAGTTTCGTTCCATTGCCTAATACAGATCCAATAATTGTACCACTGTTAGATTCATTATTTCCTAGATTAAAAGTGCCTGAAATCTTGGCATCAATCCCATCTGTAAATGTAATATTTGCCACGCTTGTTCCATTTGCATATTTTGATGCATTTACATTAAAGCCATTTCTTGTAGTAAGCTTATTAGTGCTTCCTGCAAACACCGCATCAATCTTAGTAGCAAATCCAGAGTAAATATTGAAATTACCAGTTTCCCAAGAAGAATTTGTAGCAATATTTCCATTAGCATCTTTACCAAAATAAAATTCAATTTCAGCTACTGAACCTAAGTTTACAGGTATTTTTACTCCACCGCCTATATCTCTAGTGCCGCCATTATCTTGACCTGCATTGAGGTGTGTATCGCCACCAACATATATCGTATTAGAGTCTCCAACTATTCTAGAGATAGACTTACCAGCTAAAGTTTCATTTGAGCCCACTGAATATCCTCCTTTTACAAATATATTTGAAAAACCTTCGTAGTCTATATGGCTTTCAAATTTATTATTTGCAACTGGGGTAAAAGTTTGAGTGGCAGAGTCGTAAATATATTTGTTTGAAATTGCTAGTGAAATTCCGCCCGATGTTGCAAAATAGCTGACAGAACTTGCATCATTGCCTTTTACATTAAAGAAAAGTTTGCCGCCTTCCATATCGCCGGCATTACCAAATGTCATACCAGATGCAGAAACTTTTGATCCGTTAAGGATTGAAAATCTAAAATAATTGTCATCAAGATAGAGTCTGTTAATATAAAAATTTAAATTTATACCACTTATTAGTTTACTTGCATCGCCAGAAAAATCGTAGTATGTCACAGTATTAACGCCACCAACTACACTTGTAACGCCCGCGCCATTTAATACTGCGCCATTTTTAAAAGTGACATCATTTTGTGAAACTCCTGCTGTTGCATAAGTTTCGCCACCTTTAAGTGTGAAGTAGAACGCATTTCCACCAAATGCATATGTATCTCCATCCCAATCGTTAAATCCATAGTAGGTAGCATTATCAAAAATTATTCTAGATACTCTGCCTGTATTATGATTTGTAAGGCAGTCATTATTTCTGCCTTTATAATAAGCGCCTTCATTTTGGAAAACATATTCAGTGTAATCGGCATTGTTCATTGAGATATTTCCCTTGAACTTGCCTCCATCTACAACAAGCGCAGGTGTGTAAACGCCACCACCTACAACTGTTCTGCTCCAAACCTGAAAGCTTTTATTGTTATCTAAAATTAAAGTACCATTCTTTTGAATATACAAAGTTGAAGAATCTTGAACTTCAGAAGTATTGCCTGTTGTTCTTATGACTGTTTCATAAGTGTCATTTTCATCTCCAATATAAAACTTTGTATTTTTTCTTAGATAAAATCTGTCAACACTTAGTTCGTATCTGGAATTAGCCCCGTCATCAATAAAATAAGAAGCAAGAGCTGCATCGTTATTTAAATAGGCATTTGCCACTGCATTATTGATATTGATTTCAAAGGTGTCCCCAGTTGTAGGTGCACCCGGTGTTGGGTTCCAAACAATATCTTTCCAGTCTATGTTTTGAGCAGTACTAGGCTCGTACTTATATGTGGTTGCTGCAAAGACTGATGTCGCTGCAGCAGAAATTGCGGCTAGTGCAAAAATTTGTTTAATATTTGTAGTCTTCATTTTGATAGAAATTTAGGGTTTAGTGTGTCAAGAAATAGTATTGTTTTTTTCGCTTTACTACACTGTTATATATCGTATGAGATTGAGTCAAGTTTATTAGAAATTTTTTTATAAAAAAAAGCTTCAGAAATTCTCTGAAGCTTTTTGCGTTTTTATTTTAAAGTTCTGCAGGCGTTAGCCATCTGAAGGACACTATGTTAAAGCGTCTGCCAAACGGAGACTCAGGCGCAATTACATCATCTTGAGGGTCAATAGGTTCCGAAGAACGCTGCACTACTGCTTCGCAATATGCTTTAGATGTTGTGCCTGTCATTGGGTTTTTACTTTCGCCGTAAGCTCTTACAACAAAAGTGTCACCACGAACAGTTATATATGGGCCTATCATAGCCAAAATATCAGACTGCTTTAAATGGCCAGGTGAACCATGCAAACGTGTATTATAGTTTGTTTCCGTAAGAGGTGCACCAAAAACGTGCTCAAGATATTGTGTTTCGTTGTCTTTTAAATTTTCGCCAACATCTTTCATTGAGCCCTGACCAGAACCTTCAGTCTTGTTGCCGGCGTCGTTGCCATCCCAAGCGGTTATCATTTTTCTGGTATATGTGCTAGAACCTCTTGCATCTATATCCGCCTGAGTGAAGTTATTCCCAAGCGTTAGAGAATTAAAGAAAAAATCAGGCCTTTTGGTATCTTGAACTGATCTGTAAATAGCAGCAGACATCGTGCCCATTAAGCTTTGCACAGATTTATTAAGCTCTTCAGATTCTCTTTGGAAGCTTTCTCCTCTTACATCAGAATAAGCGATCAAACGGCGATTGATGAAGTCTGCCAAACTAAAGAATGGAGCCCTGCGCTTAACTTCTTTTACAATTTCACGGGCAAGCTGGTCTATTTCTGCCTCACTGATTGAACGACCTATAAAGCCATCTTTCCAGGTGTAGTACCTATCCGTTTTATCTGATGGTATAGTTAAAGGCAATATCATTCCTGGGAAGGGCATCATAAATTTTTCAGGATCTGAATTGCTTGGATTGCTGTTAATATATGTTCCTGTTTGAGTCTTTTTCTTTGTGCCAAGCATGCCGCCTAAAAAGGCACGCCAAGCAACGTAAGATGTAGTATTTACATTAAACGGACCATCAATGCCTACATAGGCAGCAGAGTTTTGGAATGCATCGTCATCGCCATAAAGCTTAGCAGAATCTTCTGGTACACTCTTTAAAAAGTACCTTGTGTTAGGCAAGCGCATGCCTGCCTTTAACTTATTAGTATTTCTGTTCGGGATTGTGCTTAAATAGAATCTGTCCCACATAGATGAATTTAGCAGATAAGAAATATCTATTAGCATATTTGGCTGATCCAATTCCAGAGCGTTAGACCTTTCAAACACATTATGTCTGTCCATGAATGGGCTTGCAAAACCTTCGCCAAATGCAAACGTTGGCTGCCAAGGATAGGGCTGCAAGTTTGTTTTTGCAAGCATGCCAAGCGACATAAGGTCATAACCATCTTTATCTCTCGGATAGTCGAGAGGCGCTGCTGCAATGTAAGCATAAGGATACCTGACTTGTCCATTTAGATAAGTTGTTGTACCAAATCTATTTGAATAGCCATCCCCAGCCTGCTTGCTGTACAAAGAGAAGGCATCATCATTAGGCGTATAGGCATTTCCTTCTTCGCCTTGAATAGCTCTGCCTATTTCCCAAGAAACAGCACCTGGGTGATATAAGTTCTTTCCGTTGCCAAAGTGGCGGTCAAGTGATGTTGATATAGGATAAGTAAATTTATATGCAACCCCATGTGCAGCCTGTGAATTTTTTGAAGATTCTGGGCGCTTAATAAATGAACCTCTGTCGTCTATAGTAGCACCGGAATGCATATTGTTTGCAGTAAAGATAGGGTTGTCATTATCTAAAAAACCTTGTTCTCTAAAGCCATATGCTTGCTGAAAGCTACCTTGAAACATCAACTGAAGAGCATTCAAATTTCCGTTACCTATGCCTTTATAGAAAGTTCTTACTGTAGCATTATTAATTTCATCATCTGTCCAAGTTGTCTTATGTAAGGCAGTTATTGTGGGCAATATTTGAGAATATGCATTATCTCTTAATTCAGTTTTTCCTGCATTTGTAAAGCCCCAAGTAGGCTGGTAGGTAACGGAATTTCTGTGAGCTCTTTGCAGTTTGCCGCCAGATCCTGCAAAGCGGAAATTTGCCACATTATTTGAAGATACAGTCCCACCGCTTTTATATTCTGTAGGGTCGTGAATAGTAAGACGTCTGCCGCCTGAATCTTGAATCTCGTAGCCATACATAGGATAAGATGTATTATTTGCACCTCCTCTAGCATATTCTTCTGCAAGAACATTCCACCAACAATGTATATAGGGCACTTTACTTGCAGGATAACCATCATAGTTCAATTCATAAATATTTTTCTCATAAGGCATATTTGATACAGGCACTAATTTTATTGGTACATCTTCATTTCCATCTTCGTCTGTACAGGTAGCATTTATATAGCCATCTGTTTGGGAACCTGTTCCTATATTAATTCTTTTATACTTGCCAACAGTTTTTGTTGAACTTGTACTGCCGTTAAAACTTGCGGAAGAATATTCTAAAACTAATTCTTGGTCATTAGGAAGAAGGTTTATTTTTATTCCATGACCTGCCTGCGCCCCGGTTGTAGATGCAAAACCTTTTACTTTTGCCAAAGAATCAACAACAAGTTTGTTGTAGTTTCCAATATTGAGAGGGGAAACGTCTTTGTATTCTTGAGGAGGGTTATCTGGTGCACTGCCTTCAGCAATAAGTTCTACGTTTTCACCTGGTCTTAGAGCAAGATTCTGAATTTGAAAATTCATTACAGCTTCGCCACCTGCGGATTTTTCATTAAATATAGACGCAAAATTAGAAGGTCTGCTGCCTGAATATTTATAATAAAATCTAACTTCCCCTTGAATATTGTCTTTCTTATAATAATAGGGCTTAGGGTAACCGGCACCATATTGTTGAAGATTACCTTGATCATCTTGCTCTTGAATATACCAAGTTGTATAAACTTCAGTGTCGGGCCTTGTTAAAGTGCCTGGGTTTCTGTTTATTTGTGTTCTAAAAGGCATATATAAACGGATAATATACGTAGTTTCCGCAAGGCCGACATTATGCGGATTCCAAATCCAAATACGCGGATAGAACATCAAATAAAGTTTGATTCTTGCCGTTGTTGGGTTGTAAAGATTATCTTGACCTGGTTCAAATTCGTAACCTACTTGAAAAACGTAAGACACCTTCAAAAGCATAGGGACTAAACCATGCTTAGGGTTATTGTTGTTCATAGTGTAAATTTTAGGCTCAATAGAGTCTGTAAAACTATCTTTGCCTTTTGCCATTGTAGCCCAGTCTTTTATATGCCCAAATTGTGGCAAATTGTTTTCTTTATCTGTGAGCCCAAAGTTTACACCTGTGTAATTTCTGTCTGAATTGCTGCCTCGAATTATAACGTCTTTATCATCCAAGCCATGACCGCCTTCAATATAGGCAGTAAGGTCTTCTTTTAACCTGCCTTGTGTTACGTCAACAGGAAGACCAACGGAGCTTGTTGTCCAGTCGTTCTTATTATTTTTTGACCAGTTAGAATAGGCTGTGTCAATAAGTGCCAATTCTTCAAGAGAATTAAGCTTAGTAAGCGTTTTTGCTGCCTCTTCATCATAAGAATTTAAAAAAGGATTTGTATTTAAATCTTTAATTTCTGGTACAAATGATGTGTTAGAAATTTGCGGCAATCTTGTATCTGAAGGCGCTTTGGCATCTGTAGCATTGCCCGTTGTCTCATAAAGATATTTTTCTGGGCGAATAAGGTTTATTTTAGCCTTCATGCTTTCGTCAGAAACCCACCAAGCGTAAGCGCCGTCAGCATTGTTATTATCTGTTGTGGAAAATGTAACTTTACCTGCTTTTACTTGAACTTTTGTATTTTGTGAGTCTGCAGGGAGGTCTCCTCCAAAAGTATTTGGATAACTTGTGATTGTTTTAAATTCAGCAAGAGTTACTGTTTCTGAACTTAGACTTTCCATTGTGTCTGTTATTGGGTCTTTTAGAGCTTTTTCTGAAGAAACAAACCAAGATATATCGCTAGATGGGTTTCCACTTTTAAGATCTGAAATTATAAGCTGCTGTTCTTCTTGAAGCTCTTTTGGAGACATTCCGGAAGCATCTTTTTTTACATCAATACTGCCAAAAATATAAGGTGTTGCCACTCCATTAACTTCTAAAGTGGTGACATCCTCATCAAAAATAGAGGCTGGGAATGTGATTGCATTGTCTTTGCCCAACTTTGCCTGTAACTGAGATATTGCAACGCTCATACCAAGCACAGCATTGGCCCTTGCAGAGCGCATTCCTTTTTGTGCATTTAAAAGGCGAAGCTTAGAACTTACCACTGATGACAATGTCAAAGTAAGCAAGACCATAAAAGACATGGCGGAAATTGCCAAAATAAGGGCAAAGGCCTTTCTTTTTCTCATAAAAATATTTTTTGTAGAGTTTTTCATAGGAGGATAGATAGAGATTTTCTTGAAAGAGACACTGCTTGCAAAAACCTAAAGTCTAAACAAGGCATCTATATAAATTTCGTTTACGATTATCTTTCGCCTTCTCAAAAAAATCAACACTTTTTTGTACACTATAGCACATAACAGTTAAAATTTCTTTTGCTTCTAAGCTTTTTCTTTTTTCAAAAATAAAAATTATATTGCTTTGTTTGAAAAAATGGCATACGTAAGTTCCTTGAAAATATCTATTATATGACTCTTAAACTGACAAAATTTATATGCGTTTTTTTAGGACTAAGCCTATCTCTACATTTTCTTTCAGCGCAAACTGAAGAAATTGGCAAGGATGCTCCTAAAAATTTTTCTTGGACTAAGCCCTTAGCAACAGAGCTTGCTTTTAAGCTTATGAATTTGGATGGGGCAAACCGCACCGTTTATGTAAAAAAAGCAGATTTTTTTGCCCCTGTAACTGGTTCTGCAAGAGACTTTAGTTCTGAGTATGGCGTTGCAAAAGCAGCTTCTCTTACTTTCTATGCTCGTAAAGTTGATCCTCAGTTGCCAGAGGGTACAGCGAGATACATTCCGCTTCTAACAGTAAATACTTTTGATAGCCTTGATATTCTTGTGGCGACCTATCAAAAAGGGAATACTTTGGAAGGTTCATCTTTGGATATTTCTTTAAATGCAATGCCTATAGGGTTTCTTACAATTATAAATCTGAGTCCTGCGCCTATCGGTATAAAAGCAGATAAAAAACTTTTAAAACTTGGATTTTTTCAGACTTATAAAATTGCGGGCTATGGAGGTAAAACAAATTCCCTTGGGGTCAGTCTAGAAATCTACAATTTGAAGGCTGCAGATTTAACTGTGCCTGCCGAATCTAACAGATACGTATTTTATAAAACTCAAAGAGCGATTCTTTTGAACTTTTTTCCGCCAACACCGCCGCCAACTGAAATGAAAAGAACAAAAGCTTATACTATTGAGGAAGCTGCAGGTTTGGCTAAATCAAAAACTACGTCTAACGCACCGGTAAATAGTTCATTCTTTAGTAATTCGGGGCCAAGGTCTTAAGTTTAGAATTAAAAAAGCTCTTTTAAAAGAGCTTTTTTTATTTTTGGTCTTCAACGTGTTTTTCTGCACAAATTTTTGCAATTACACGTTTAACTTGAAGGTCTAATTCTGAATTTTCTGCATAGTTTGCTTCGCTTACAAAGTCTACTCTGTTAAAACTTAGAAGTTCTTTTGCTGTTTTTGCGTTTTCTTTATTGGCGTCGTGAACTGCTATGGAGTATCCGCCTTGAGTTTTTACAAGTTTCATTGCGGGGATGTCTGTAGTTCCGTCGCCAAAGTAAATTATGCGCCTAAATGGAACAGGACGTTCGCTTTCCGGCATATAGTCGTTTATGCTTTCATGAATGCCCAGCTTACCTTTGTTTATGCGGAATAAAAACTGCATTTTTGTTGTGTAATTTACTGCCTGAGCAGGCCACATTGCAGAGCCTTTTGCGTCGTACATAAAACTGGAAGCGTAAATTTTTGTAAGTTCTTTTGCGATAGCAGTGCCCTCTATCATTTCTTTTATTCCTGAAGAAATTATATAGTGCCTTGCATTTGCGCCCAGACTTGCAGCATATTTATTTATGCGCTCAAACCAGCCGATTTTATTGTTTTTATCTGCCAAAATTCCGTTAAAAAATTCTACAGATTTTCCAAATTTAGAAAAGTCTGACTTGTGAATTTGTATGCCTAAGTTGCGTGCTCTTTTGCACATTAGGTGCATATACGTTAAGATGGTATCGGCGTCTGCATCTTTGGCAAGTTTGTTGGATTCCATCCAGAATTCGTCGCTTTGCAGTTTAAGCTTGGGAATAAATGAGTACTCTTGCATATTGCCCGGAGAGAGCGTTCCGTCAAAGTCGTAGCAAAATGCGATCTCAAATTTATCTTTGTGCATATTCACATTTAGCTTTTGCAAAATAAAAAATAGGGCAAGAAAAAACTTGGCTTAGTTTTACAAATGCTTCGAGGCCTCGTAAGCTGCGCCAATTATGCCTGCTTTATTTTCAAGCTTAGCAAGGGCAATATCGCAATCTACATCTAGCTTAGAGAAAAATTTTTCCGGCTTAGATGAAATTCCGCCGCCTATAATTATAAGGTCTGGCCAGAAAAGAGAGTGAACGTACTGCAAATATTTATTGAAATACTCTACCCACAAATCCCAAGAAAGTTCATTTTTTTTGCGTGCGGCGTCAGAAGAAATTTTTTCTGCGATTACTAATTTGCCCGTTTTTTTATCTCTCATCTTAAGGCTGCCAAGTTCCATATTAGGGACAAGAACGCCTTCTGTAAATAATGCTGCGCCAATGCCTGTGCCTATTGTAAGAGTAAGCACAACGCCCTTGTTGTTTCTGCCCTCGCCAAAGCGCATTTCGCCGGCGCCTGCTGCGTCTGCGTCGTTAATGACCCAAGCATTGTTGCCTGTGCGTCTACCGATTTCTTCTGCCAAATTTACGCCAATAAAGGGCTCTCCCAAATTAAGTGCGCATTCTATGACTTGAGAGCGCACAACTCCGGGGAATCCGCAGCCAATAGGCCCCTTCCACTTAAGAGTTTTAATAATTTCTTCAATGGCGCCAAGCAGACCCTCAAGACTATATGGCTTAGGGGTAGGTATGCGCACACGCTCGCTTAAAAACTCTCCGGTTTTAATGTCTACGATTGCGCCTTTGACGCCAGAACCCCCAATGTCTATACCTAAAACTTTTTTCATTTCTTTAGACTTTGCCATAAATTTTTTAGATTTTAATTAGCGTCGTATTAGTTTTAGATTAGGCTTTTTCTTGAAAATATTTTTCAGCTCTGCCAAGCGCAGTAAGAGGGAAATAATGCCTGTACCAATTGTAGTTTAGCATAAAACCTCTTGCAAGTTCCTTGCCCTGTGGAAGCGCCTTGCCATTGCGAAGGTCT
>JAVBSE010000092.1:0-2916 GCA_031547315.1 Opitutales bacterium | reverse complement strand
AATTGACACGTGGAGATTTGATTTAGCTTACTCTTACATTATGACAGTGGGTAATCGAGACATAAACAATGGACCTATTGTTGGCGACTACTATGGGCATATACACGTAATTTCAGCCCAAATTGGGTTCAGATTTTAATTAAAAAAATTCATATACTTGACGAAGTGCATTTAAGCTGATTTCATTTTGAATAAGTAACAAAATGAAATTCGTTTTTTTTTTGTCATGTTATACTTTCTATTTTTAATAATTTTAGTTTTAATATCTTCAATTTTACTTTTTAGAAATGTAATAATTTCTAGAAAGCTTTTTATTGCATTAGAAACAAACAAACAGACAGCTTATGAAAGAGCTGTTAATGAATGTTTGCATGCACTTTTGTCGCCCAATGAAGAGCAGAATGTATATGAAAAAATAGCCGAGATTGTCGGCACTTCTTTAAAAGCGGATAGGTGCTTTATTCATAAAATAAATAAAAGCAACAGATCTGTTACCAAGTACGCAATCTGGTCTCTTATAGATGTAGTGGATTCAGAGATTCCAGACTTTAACCCTGAAGACTATGACAAAGCGTGGAATTACCTTAATAGCTATGGGTGTGTTGATGTTGCCGATATTGTCAATGATGATTCTTTGGCAAATAAATTGATGAAGTCGACTTTCAATAAAAAAAATGTGAAGTCTATACTTGTTTATGGAATATACGATTCCGGCGAACTTTGCGCCATGATAGGGGTTGATTATATTTCTAAAACCCACATCTGCACAGATATGGAAAGAGAGACTTTGCACTCTGTTGCAGGCATGGTAGAGGTTTTTATGCAGCGTGGCAGAGTCCTTGAAAAATTGGAACAAAAAGAGGCAACTCAAAGAATAATTTTAGACTCTATTGAGCTTCCAATCAGGCTTTATGATAATGAGCCAAAACTTCAATTTGTAAATGCGGCAAGTTCTAAATCTGTTGGTAAATCTGTTGAAGAAATTCTTAGCAAACCCTGTTATGAAACATTTTGCAAACGTGAATCTATGGGCGCAGAATGCGATGTCAAAAAAAGTTTGGAAACAGGAAACCCCCTTGAATTTCCTGGGGCGCACAGTGGCAAAGAATTTATTATTAAAGTTATTCCCATTAAAGATAAGTCAGGAAAAATCACAAATATTTTAGAGTATAATATTGATGTTACCACGTTTAACGAAAATAGCAGAAAACTTTTGAAGGCTCTTAATGCTGCGCAAGTTGCAGACAAAGCAAAGTCTTACTTTTTAGCTACAATGAGCCATGAGTTAAGAACCCCGCTTAATGCTGTAATAGGCTATTCAGAGCTTATGCAGGATGAGGAACTAACGCCTTTGGAGCGTGTCGAAAATCTAAAAAATATTAACTTTGCCGCAAAGGCGCTTCTTAGTTTGATTAATGACGTTTTAGACCTTTCAAAGCTTGAAGCAAATCAGCTTAAACTTACAGAGCAGTCTGTCGATATAGTTCATCTTATTGAAGATTTAATTCGCATATTCAGATTTAGTGCAGAGGCAAAAAATATTGGATTAAACGTTAATTTTTCTAAAAACTTTCCAAGATTAAAATTGGACTCTTTGCGAATGAAGCAGGTTCTGATAAATATAATTGGAAATGCAATTAAATTTACAGATGCAGGTTCTGTTCTTGTGAATTTGTCTTTTAATCCAACAAATTACGATACAGGCGTTTTAAAAATTTCTGTTGAAGACACAGGCATAGGCATTGCGGAAGATTTCATCCCCAAAATTTATGATCCCTTTGAACGCAGTGGCGGCCATAGTGTAAAAGGGCAGTATGCTTATGAAGGCACAGGTCTTGGGCTTCCTATTTCGCAAAGGCTTGTAAAGCAAATGGGCGGAGATATTGAGCTTGAATCAGAACTGGGCAAGGGCAGCAAATTTACTGTGATTTTGCCTAACTCAAAAATTGCGTTTGGCGAAGAAGAAAAACCTGCAGAGGCAAAAGTAAATCCTAAAGAAACTGTAGATTTTGTAAGCGCTTTGGGCGAAGATCATAACGTTGTAATTATTGATGATGTGGCTATGAACTTGAGCGTCTTAGGCGCAGTCCTCAAAAAACTTAATATAAAATATACTGCATATACAAATGCAAAAGATGCCTACGAAGACATAAAAACAAATAAGCCTTCAATAATCTTAACAGACCTTTGGATGCCGGAAATGACAGGCATGGAATTGGCAAAAGCAATAAAAGACAACAAAGATGTTGCAGACATTCCTCTTGTTGCAATTACTGCCGATACACAATTTAAAGACGACAGCTTGGGCTTTGAGGACATTCTGTTAAAGCCAATAAGTGTAAAGGGCATTAGCGAAGTAATTGCAAAAGTGCTAAGTAAGCAAAAGAATTAAAATAAATTTTAAAAACAAAGGAATCTCTTCAAAAAAATATGAAGAGATTTTTTTATGAAGAGAATAATATCTACACTGCAAACTTGTGTGTTCCCATTCGCAAAAAGCATTTAGCAATGAACACTAAAAAAAAGAACCACACATTGCTGTGTGGTCTTTTAAATTGGCGTCCCCACGGGGATTGACTCGTGCTTTGGTTTGCACTTTGTGCAAATCCGCAGCATCTCGCCCTTTGGGCAAAGTACTGGCGTACTTTGTCTTGCCACAAAGCTTGCCTTGTAAATTTGTTAGCTCATCGTCAAGATGAGTGGTAAATGGGAAAAAGCACAGATAAAAAAAGGTGGGGCATAGCAGACGAAAGTCTTACTATGCCCCTGATGTATCTTAATAAGTTCAGAGTTATCCGAACTTGGTTTAAGGATCGGGTTTATCATTCAAATGTCAACTACATACATGAGGGCATGCCCTCATGTCGCGGCTGTGCGTCGCAAGATGTCGTGTTTTACGACTATTACAGGCGCAGG
>JAVBSE010000031.1:0-16565 GCA_031547315.1 Opitutales bacterium | reverse complement strand
TTATTCGCCTAAAGATATTTGTCTTATCGATAATATTAAGGGATTTTGTATTTTATTTATTGTTATTTTTCATGGGCAAGGCACAGGAATAAGCTGCGCTATGTTGCCCTTAATGATTCCGGCTTTTGCATTTTTTTCAGGCTTTGCATTTAAAAATTCAAATTTGCTTGAATATGTTAAGAAGGTTTTTCTTTTGTATTTAATTTTCAACGCTCTTTATGCACCTGAAGCCATAATGAGTATTGTTAAAAAAAGAACCGAACTTTCTTTGCATTCAATTTTGCATATCTTCACAGGAATGAATTCCATAATACTCTGGTATTTTTTGGCAATAATTGTTTGGGCGGCATTGAGCAAAATTTTCCTAAACATAAAACATCCTATTTTATTTGCCTGTATATTGGCATTTTTAGTGCAATTTGGGCTTGCAGACGATAGAATAATTTTTGTTATGGCACGCAATTTTCCTATCTTTATGTTAGGTGTCTGCCTTTCCTGGGCGCAGCTAATAAAACTGAGACGCTCAAACTATTCTTATTTGCTTGTCCTTCCTGCGCTTGCCTTCTTTTGCCTTTATGCCTATAAACCATCTATATATCAAAGTTCGGGATTGATTGAAGGACTTGCATATTTTTGTGCATCATTTATTTGCGTATTTTTTGCTATTGCATTTTTTCCCGGCATGAAAATTAAGTTTCTTACAAATATTGGCAAGGCCTCTTTAAATATCTATGGACTTCACATGTACGGAGTAAGAATTATTCTTTTCTTCCTTGCCTTAGTTCCAAGCGTAATAATCTCTAAAATACTTGCTTTTGTGCTTTTCGCCCTACTTTGCATAGCACTTTCAAGCAATTTTATTAGTGAAAAAATAAATGTTTTACTAAGATTTTCGCAAAATTTAATTTTTCCTGTAAATAAATCAGCCAAGTAATTTGATCTTAAAAAAGCTTTGTTTCAGAAAACTAAAACAAAGCTTTTTAATTGAAATCTATAGAACTTACTTGCGCCTGCGATAAGCTGCCAAAGCCAAGGCCAAGGCGCCTAGTATTGCCGCATAGGTGCTTGGTTCCGGAATGAAATGCAATGCCAAAGACAAAGTTCCGTTTTCAAAGCTTAAATCATCTTTTGAAAAGTTATTCCAGAAATCTAAATCAGTATTATTTTCAATGGAGATAATGCCTTTTAGTGCTGCTAAGATTGAACTTTCGTTTGCTGTATTTACAATCAAATTTTCGCCCGCAATATTTATTGTTTGGCCAATTGTAAATTGCAAAAGGTCAACAGTAATTGCAGAATCTTTAGTCAAATCAGAAGAGTCTCCCAAAAGAGAGCCGTCGATAGTAATTTCAACTCCAGAGGAGAATCCGCCTCTGTTACCCTTGAACATCACTGCTGTGCCTGTGTTTTGAATTCCGCTTGAATCCAAATTCAAGTTCAAGCTTGAAGTAGAATAAAAGTTGAAAGCACTATCAACACTGATCTGAGCACCTGAATTGATGTATATGTCTGCCGAGTTACCATTAGGCGTAATGTCAAGCCCCGCATGCAAGTTTGAAAGTCTTAAAGAACTGCCTTTGCCCGAAAGTTCAAGAAGCGCTGTGCGACCAACGCCGCTAGTTGCATCGCCCCTTGCCATATGTAAATTGTTAAAGTAAGCTTTGCCGCCATTTTTAATAATTAAATCGCCCCTTGAATTCTTGTAATTTGCAAGAGTGATGTCGCCATAATAGCTGTTTATACCTGTACGTCCGGCAATTTCGCCTCCATCAACAATGATTTTTCCGTAAGCTAAATCCGTATAAGCTTTTTCTCTATTACCAAGATACATTGTACCTGTGGCATTAATTTTAGCGCCGCTTTCAACACTTAAAACCGCATTGTTATGGCGACCTATTTCATTACGCTTGTATTTATAAGCGTTGCGCCATTTTTAAGTGTCATATAGGCATAAGATTTACCGCCGCCAGAAGTATTTGTATCGTAGTCATTAATTACAAAATTTATATTGCCACTTGTTGTACTTACAATAGAACCGCCATCTACAATAAGCTTTGTTTCAGAACCTACATTAGCTTTACCAAGCTTAAATTCAGAACCTGCGCCTGTAAATTTTAATGTACCGCCCTGATTTATATAAATTCCTGAATCTGTATTGCTGCGCGCTTCAATATTTACAGAGCCATTGAAGTTAGAAATTAAAAGCGTGCCGCCATTATTAATATTGATTTTTGAAGTTGTTTTATTTGCGTCGCCTGCAGTGTTTGTGCCCATGTAAACGTTTAAATCGGCATTATTGCGCTGCAATTCCAAAGTTGCGCCATCCGACACATTTATTATGCCGCTGCTGCCATTTGCAGTACCTACACTAAAAGCTGTGCCATTTTGGATATACTGCATAAGAGTGTCTGTACCACTAAGATTTACAGTAGCATTACTATTTACACCTGCGCCAATTGCATAGTTTGCAAGCCCGCCTGTTGCAGCTTTAATCTGCGCCCCATTTTTTACATTTAAAATTGCAGTAGTTGACGCTTCTTTGCCAACTGCCAAAGTGCCATTTAAACCCAAAGTACTTGCAGTTTCTCCAGCTTTGCCATCTAAAGTAAGAGTGCCGCTTGCGCCCGTTACAGAGCCAATATTCACATTAAAAGATCCTGTATCTCCGGCAATAATCTGGCCGCCATTTGTTATATTAACATCAGCACTTGTTGCAGAAGCTCCATTGCCAATATTAAGTGCGCCTGCTATTTTTAAAATACCATTGCTAAAAACATTTAAAGAGGAAACTGAACTAGCACCTGAGCCTACAAGTACATCACCCTTAATTTTCGCATTTGCGTTGTCTGAAATATTTACAATGCCGTTTGAACTGCCGCCGCTGGCTATACTAAGGTTACCTGTAAGATCTAGCACGCCGCCATCAAAAAAGTTTGCTGAAGCTGTAGAACTTGCGCCAGCACCAACGTAAATATTACCTGTAGTAATAATAGAGCTTGCCACATTGTCTTCTGATTTGCCGCTAACATTTATAGTGCCAAATGCCGGAATAGTAGTAGAAGCACCTACACTGATATTAAAAGTTCCGGACATACCATTTGTAATACGTCCGCCATTGATAAGCTCAAGAACACCCTCTAATTTTGTATCAGCAGAACCATTTGCGCCTAAGTTTAATTGCGTTGTTGCAGTTGTTCCGCTAGAAACCAAACCGCCGTCGATAACAAGTTTTCCGCTGCCTCTGTGCCCTATGTCAAAACGCTTTCTGCCGCCAGTTGACATAAAATTCAAAGTAGCATCTTTACGCACATATACAACATTTGTACCCTCAGCATAGTCATTACCAATAACAATGTCGCCAACATTTAAAGTGCCCTTTTCAAAATCTACTATGTTTGACCCGCCTGTGTTACCTGCATTAAGAAAGAGCTCAAGATTGCCCAATGTTGCAGATGTTTCTGCTGTGTCAAAATTGATAGTTAATTTACTGGTTTTATTTGCACCGCTGCCAGCTCTTACGCTGTCGTCAGCTGTTGTAACATCTGAACCAACAAGGGTTTGCCAGTCAGTTGTCATATTGGTAAAAGTATAATCTTTTGCAAAAAGGCTTCCTGAGGCAATTGCCGCAGAAATGCATAGAGTAAGTAGTTTAGTTTTCATAAAATAAGTCCTAAGTTGATGTAAGATTTTTTATAAATTATTTTAAATGTGAAATTATTCTATGTTTTTTTATATTTAATGCAAGTGTTTTTTTTAAAAAAATCGATTGAGCTAAAACGCACAGTTTAAATAACAGACATCGAATATTTATCTATTCTCTTAAGACACTTACAACAAAACCTCCCAAAAATTAGGAGGTTTAAATTTTTAAAATTTTGATTCTTTAATTTTTTTTGAAAGCTGTCAAATAGGGTTTTAGACGAGTATATCTTTTAAAACGTCAAATTGCACGTCGCACTTGTACTCGCATTTGCAGTGGCAAATGTCTCGGGGCTAAAGCCCTCTTTGAATTACAAAGCTACTCATCTCGCCTTCGCTCGATGTTGGCGCAAAAAAAATCTGTGGAAGGCGTGTACAAATAGTACATAACTTTCACAGATTTTTTGCAGCAACAAAGTGCCACGTCAATTTCACGTTTTATCTTTTTCTTCTGTAGGCTGCTAGGGCTAAAGCCAACGCTCCAAATATTGCAGCATAAGTTGCAGGCTCTGGAACTTGTGTGAGTGTTAGCATTACACTCTTTGTGCTAGCATCCCAATAGATGTCGTCAATAGATACTGTTTCCCAAAGTTCGCCATCAAAATTTTCAAATGAAATGAAGTTTGCAAGAAATGCCTGTAAAAGTTCTGTTGTGCCAGTAGCTGCTGTAAATGAGGCACTTGCAGTTGTTTCATCAGTTCCATAGAAATACATAGCAGCACCCGCCATACTTAAGTCAATAAGTGTAATATCAATAGTATCAAGCCCTGCAACAGAACTTGTTAATCCTGAACCATCAATCACTAAAGTATCTGTACCCTTGCCGTCATTGTCAGAAAATTTTATTTCTTTAGCTTTCAATAAAGGGCTAACTGTGCCGGAAAAAACTTCGCTATCCATTCTGAAAACCAACTCACCGGTATTGTTTATTTTAACTGCTTTTGTTGTGCTTGCATAACTTAGCTGGCCGCCTGTTGCAATTAATAACTGCCCCTTATGAGTTGCGGCAGTACTTGAAACTCCACCAACTATTAAATCTTGTCCGTCTGCACCAGAAACCTTAACAACAGCAGTGCCGGAAATTTCTACTTTTGCATCAATTTGACCTAGCTTTTTAGCAATAGCCAAGTTGCGAACTTCTGCCAAACCACCTGTTGCCTTAAAGAGTGCTGTACCCATAGTTCCGCCAGTATTGTCATTGTCACCAACATTTAGATTTCCTGCACTTGTGCTTAAATAACCACTCTTTAATAAAAGAGTACCTGTATTGCCATTTGAGCGGTCTATAACATAAATATTGCCAACGCCGCGAACTTCGCCGCCATCAATTGTCATAGTGCCTGAACCATTTCTGCCAACATAAATAGCCAAGTTTTTTGAACCGGCTGCTTGGTCAATCAAGCCGCCAGTGTAAACATTTAAGTTAGCAACTACATTCGGGTCGTCACCAATATAAATAGCTGCATCGCCCGAAGTTTGCTGCATTTGTATGTGCCCGCCATCATTAACATTAACTGTGGAAGAACCTGATCCCTTAGAAATATAAAGGTTTGAGCCTGCAATAAAATTGAAGCTGCCGCCATTTAGGTTGAGGGTAGAACCATTACGCAATTCGTAATTGGCACCATTCATTGAAATAGAACCATCTTCCTCAACATTAACTGTTGTGCCAGATACTTGCTGAAGCGTTGTGTATTCAACAGGAGTTGTGATATCTACGGCAAACAAAGCAGAAGAGGAAAGTGCAGCCCCTGCAAATAAAATTTTTGTAAGTATGTTAGTATTCATAGTAATCCTTATTTTTTTACTTGCTGTGTATTTTAACTCACACGTTTGACTTGTCAAATATTTTTTTCAAAAAAAAAGGCGCTTGTTTTTAATAAACAAGGCCTTCTGAAAAATTTGAAGCTTAAGTTTAGCTTTGAGCTTCTGTTGCAGCTTCGCCAAAAATTTCAGGAGCTATAGTTTCGCCCTTTTCGGCTTCCTTTACTACACTGATTGGTTTTGCGGCAGGATTTGTCACATAGGCTTTTACATCATCCAAATTTTTTAGACTGCCGCCAACAATTTCGTAAATCACTTTGCCTTCGATAGTTTCAAATTCTATTAAAGCTTCTGCCATTAAATCTAGGGCTGTGCGTTTGTCTGCAATAATTTCTGTAGCTCTTGCATAAGCTGCGTCAACTATGCCTTTAACTTCTTCGTCGATTTTCTGGGCTGTTTGCTCGCTGTAATGTTTGTCTCTGGCAATTTCGCGACCCAAGAAGATGTGCTCTTGGTTTTCGCCTAAGGCTAAAGGCCCAAGTTCGCCCATGCCCCAGTCGCAAATCATTTTGCGTGCAATTTTTGTTACATGAGCAATGTCGGAAGCCGCCCCGTTTGTGATTTCCTTAAATATCACATCTTCAGCAGCCCTGCCGCCTAAAGTTGAGCAGATTCTGTTGAGCAGATTTGTTTTTGTTTCCAAAAGAACATCGCCTGTTGGCAAAAACATTGTAGAGCCCAAACTTTGCCCTCTTGGGATAACTGTAACTTTATGAACAGGCATAGAGCCATCGTCTATCACAACTTGAACAAGTGCGTGGCCTGCCTCGTGATACGCACTCAGCTTCTTTTGATCTTCTGTCATCAGCCTGCGGTGTTCACGTCCATAAAGAATTTTGTCTCTGGCAATTTCAATATCTTCCATTGAAACTGTTTCAGAATTGCGGCGTGCCGCAGTGATTGCGCCTTCATTTAAGAGGTTTGCCAAATGTGCGCCGGATGCCCCAGGCATAAGTTTTGCAACTTTCGACAAATCCACACTTGCATCGAGCGGAATCTTTTTTGCGTGTATCTTTAAAATTTCTTCACGCCCGTGTGCGTCCGGCAAGTCTATAACCACCTGCCTGTCAAAACGCCCGGGGCGCAAAAGTGCGTTGTCTAAAACGTCAGGCCTGTTTGTTGCGGCAATAATGATAATGCCCTCGTGCCCGCTAAAGCCATCCATTTCTACAAGCAAAGAGTTCAAGGTTTGCTCACGTTCGTCATGACCGCCGCCTAGGCCTGCGCCACGCTGGCGCCCTACTGCGTCGATTTCATCTATAAATATCAAACAAGGGGCTGTTTTGCGAGCAGTCTCAAACATATCTCTGACTCTGGCCGCACCCATGCCCACAAACATTTCAACAAAGTCGGAACCGCTCACAGTATAAAAAGGAACATCTGCTTCACCTGCAATTGCCCTTGCAATCAAAGTTTTACCTGTTCCTGGGGGCCCAACCATCAAAATGCCCTTAGGGATTTTTGCGCCAATTTTCACAAATTTTTCCGGCGTGCGTAAAAAGTCTACAACTTCAGAAACTTCTTCTTTAGCTTCCTCGCAGCCTGCAACATCTGCAAATGTAACTTTGCCCTGATCTGGCGACATTAACTTTGCACGGCTTTTGCCAAAGTTCATACCCTTTGCAGTTAAGCGCATTTGTCTGGAAATAAAAAACCAAGCAAGCCCAAATATTAAAAGCATGGGCAGCAATGTAATTACAATTCCGCCCCAAGAGCTTTCGGGAATTTCTTTGATTTTCCACTTTGCTTTAGGGTTTGTTAAGACCTCATAATTTTTTTCTACAACGCTGCCGCTAAACTTAAAATTCAAAGTTCTGGGCACAAGATTTTTATCTGAAGAATCCGAAAATTTAGGATTCATCACTTTGCCATTTATATTGAAACCATTTGCATACTCAGGAGCTTTTTGAATTTCAATTTCAACCAGGCTCTGATCTGCAGCAGCGTTCATCAGCTCTTTAATTCCAAACTTTTCGCTTCTTGCAGAGTTGTCGGAAAAAAACATTAGTAAGACAACAAATGCAATAAGCGACGCCCAAACAATAAGCGTTTTTGCCTGCGCCTTAGATGGTTTTAGATTTTTCTTTAATTTCATACTTAAAATTTTTTAGTGTGCTCTTTTATTTTTAACGCACTTTTTTATAAAACTTAAACGCATAAATTTATTTATGAGTCAAAATAGGTCAATCTTATTGCGTCTGAAAGCTTTTTAATTTTAAAATCTTCTGCAGGCGCTAAGCTTGGCATCCAGACAAGTTTTCCACTTGCATCGCAAATAAGGGGAAGTATTTTTCTCAGAGATTTTTCCACTTTTTTTGCGCTTAGCATTGCACTTAATTTGCGCTCAGACTTTGCGCCCATAGGCCTATAAGCGTCTGCGCTTAAGGCTGTTCTTGCGATAAGTGTTTGGGGATTTGCGCTTATATGAACGCACATTTTTTCATCAAACTTGCCTGCGCAAATTTTTCCAAACAAGGCTTTGTCCACTTCAATTTTTTCTACAATAATTTTGTTTCCGTTTGGCACAATATTTTCGCCCAAAGTTAATTGTATTTTGTAGCTTATTTCTTTTTGTTTTTTCTGGAAAAAAATACTTTTTGTTTTCTTGTTAAAAATTAAATCGCCAGTTTGGAAAGAAATTTTTGCAGATGTTTTTTGTGCGCACTGCAAAACAAAGTCGTCGGCAGCTTTAGAGCGCATTGCAAGGCCTTGCAAAACTAAAAGCTTTTGCGCAGCCCTTCTGATAAGGGCCGTCTGGCTTAAAGCGAAGTCATCCAAAAGAAATTTATTATCAATTTGCTTAATGTGCAGAGCAAAATTTGCGTCAATTAAATTTGCGTCTTCTTCTAAAAGTTTTCTGCTTCTGGTAAAACTTTCTAAGACATTTTTAGAATCTAATTTTTTAAGCTCAGGCAAAATTATGTTTCTTATTTTGTTTCTTAAAAAATAATTTTGCGCATTAGATTCATCTTCACGCCAAGCCTGTTTTAATGAAGTTAATTTTTTAATAATTTCTGCTTTTTCAATATGCAAAAGCGGGCGCAACAAAACTAGCTTTTTGCCCTCAGCCAAACTTAGACTTGAAACTGGCTTAGGCGCACAAAGCCCATCAAGGCTTGCGCCGCTCATTAAGCGCATTAGCAAAGTTTCTGCGACATCGTCTTTTATATGTCCTTGCAGCAGAACTTTTATTTTTTCTTTTTTGCAAGCATTTCTAAAAAAATTTAAACGCAAATTTCTCAAATTTTCTTCTGAAATTTTTTCTAACTTGCTTTCTCTTTTTTTTGCCACGCATTTGATTTTTAATTTTTTGCAAAGTTCTTTTACAAAAACTTCGTCTTCTTTTGAAGCCTCTCTTACTGCATGGTTATAGTGCAGGGCAATCAAATTTTCTGCGCCGCAAAGTTCTTTTGCAAGAAGAAGCAAAAATACAGAGTCACAACCGCCCGAGCACGCAATGCCCAGCTTTTGGCCTGCGCTGATTTGCGCTTTTATTTGGTCAAAAACATTTGCGTCTATGTATTTAAAAAATTCTTTCATAATTTAAAAAATTGCAGCAAGCAAAATTCCTGTGCAAGAAAGCAAAGGAAATAAAATCCATTTTTTCTTTCCTTTAATTTTGTAAAATAAAAACAAAGTTAAAATTAAAAGCGATTCAATTATAAACGCCCAAATTCCGGAAATTTTTAAATTTATCACTAAAGAGGTTTTTGCGCCCAAAGCTGCGCCATCCAACATAAACTGCATAATAAATGCAGCAAGCTCGTTAGAATATTGAACAATAAAGCTGGGCAAAAACATTGCAAATACGCCCAAAGACAAAACCACACTGGCGCAAGCCACATAAACAATTGAAAAAGGAATGGACAAAGGCGCAATGTAGCCAAAATACGCAGAAGACAAAGGCGCACTTGCAAACAATGCAGCAAAAGAAATAAGAAATGCTATTAAAATATAATCTCTTATTTTTAACTTTAGCTGCGTAAGTTTTGTGTTGAAAATAAAGCCCCTCTGAAAGTGATTTCTAATTTCATCATAAAGCGGAACTGCATATAAAAGTATTGCAATAACAACGCCATAAGAAAGTGCAAAACCAGCGTCAAACAAATCTGAAGGGCGCATTAAAAGCGAAACGCAAAACGCCAAAATAAAACCTGCCAAGGGCTTTGGTTTTCTAAATAAACTTACGGCAAGCCACACAAACGCTATCATCATAAACGCACGCATTGCACTTGGCCTTGCGCCGCATGCATTGACATACAAAAATAAAATCGGAAGGCAAATTATGGGCCGCAAATTTACAGGCAGCCTGCATAATGCAAGCAAGAGATAAATAACACCTGCAATTAAACCAACGTGAAGCCCGCTGATTGCAAAAATGTGCATAGTGCCTGTTGCAGAAAAATCTGACTTTGCATCTTTGCTAAGCATAGACTTGTCGCCCAAGACCATAGCCTTAAATGCTCTTGCGCCTGCGCTTTGGGCGTCTTGTTCATTTTTATAAACAGAAAGTTTTTTAGAAATATAGTCTCTTACTTTTTTATATAAAGTATGAGGAAATTTTCCTTTTTCATTTTCAAAATTTCCGGATTTTGTGAGCTTAAAATTTATTTTTTGCGTCTTTAAATATGCATCAAAATCTTCTTTGTTTTCAACTGCTCTTACTGTAAAAATTCCGCTTAAAGTGTCACCCCTAAAAACGTTTTCAGAATCTTTTGCATAAAACCAGAGTCTGGAATTTTCGCATTTTTTAAAATGCTCCGGCGCCTCAATTACTTTTGCAAAGCCGTAAGAAGCGCCTTTTGCATTTGTATCTGCACGCTCTATATAAAGCTTTAAATTTACATCCCTTGTGGCCCAATCGGGATAAGGATTTGGCGGGTACTTATACGCAAAAATAAATACGCCTGAACAGAAAGCAAATATGCAAAAAATAAACTTAGAAATTTCTGCCTTTTCAAAAATATAAAAACTTAAAGTAAGGGTGGCAAAAAATAATGTTAAAATAAAAAATACAAGCTTAAGCCAAACAAGCCCCTGCAAAAGCTCAGAAACTGCAATGCCCAAAGCAAAGGGCACCGCAAAATACAAAAGCGGACTTTGCCTTCTGATTTTCTCTTTTAAAAGATTTGGAACTTCCACAAAGCTTAAACTCTATTCAAAACGCCTTTGAAGTAATTTTATAGATGACTTGCTGTCGCCAGTTTTGTCTATTGAAACATTGCCTGCAGCTCCAGAAAAAGACTTATCTAATATTGGCGCCCTTGCTAAAGCTGCATCTCCGTTTGCTGCGCACAAAGCAACGTAAGTTTGCATTACGCTGTCGTAGCCATAAGCCGCTGCCCAGTGAACTTTTTTGCTATACTTTTTTTCAAAAACCTCTTTGAATTTTTTTGAAATTATAGGTGCGCTTGCAATGTAAACTTCAATATCTTTTGTTGATTTTAAAAGAGCGCTTTCAGCGCCGCCTTCAAAAGTAGTAAAACCAGAATTACAAATAAATTTACCCTTAAAGCCTTTGTTCTTTAGGCTTTCTAAAAGAGGTAAAGAGGCGTCGCCATAGCCATAAAGCATTACATAGTCAACCCCCTGCCCAACAATTTGTTCTGAAAATAAATCGAAATTCGTTTCGCCATCTTTATAGCTTTCAGAAATGATTTTTAGATTAGGATACTCTGTAAGAAATATCAGATAATTTCCGCAGCTTTTGCCAAGTGCGTCGCTAACAGTCATGATTGCAAGCTTTTTGCCATCTTCATTTTTAGGGACAGCCCCTGCCATAAGTTCGCAAACTTGGCCTCCATTTAAAAATATGCGCACTGCATTAGAACTGTTAGGAGGGTAAGACCACAAGTAATTTACAAGCACTCCTTTTAAAGACGCTATTGTATTTAAGTTGTACGCAAAATCATTTGTAAAACCTAAGTGCAAAACTTTTGCGCCATTAGCAGCAAAATCTAAGGCAGAATCTATTGCAGCAGAACTTTCTTTATTTGCATCCGCATATTCTATTAAGAGCTTTTTTTCATATGCTGCATTTATTTCCTCTTTTGCAAGCTCCATTCCCTCTTTCACATAGTTTGCGTACAAAGAATTTTTGCCGCTAAAAGGCAAGACCACGCCCATCTTATAAACGTCAGGATTGTCTTGCAAAGAAGCGCAGGCACAAAGCGACAAAACACATAAAGCTGCTAATAATTTTCTAATAATTTTCATCTGTTCCCCTTTAAAATCAAAAAGGGCGAAAAGCATTTAAGCAAGTCGCCCTTATATAAAGTTTAATTAAGATCGCTGCGTATCATCTTCATCTGAATGCGCCTGCGGAGCTTCAGAGTAAGAGCTGTCGTCAACTTCTTCACCTGCCAAATAATAATTTCTGTAATTCTTATTATAGTAGTTTGAAGTGTAAGACTGAGCCTGCGAAGAAGCTGTAACCATGTTCATAACCGCGCCCAAAATTGGAACATTAGTTTCTAGCAAGCGCTTAATATGACCCTTAATAACCTTGCGCTTAATAGCATTAAATTTAACAACGTAAATTATGCCGTCAACAAGCGGCAATACAGAAAGCGTATCGCTAACTGCGCCAATTGGCGGAGTATCAATAAAGATTTTATCATAATGCTGCCTTAGGTCGTTAACCATATTGATAAATGTGTCGCTATTGATTATCTGAGTTGGGTTAGAAACTCTCTTTTCGCAAGGCAGAACGTCCAAATTAGGGAAGTACTCTTTGATAATGCAGTTTTCAAGAGGCTCTCTGCCTTCTGCATAGGCAACTACAC
This sequence comes from Opitutales bacterium, assembly GCA_031547315.1. Classification (GTDB taxonomy): domain Bacteria; phylum Verrucomicrobiota; class Verrucomicrobiia; order Opitutales; family Intestinicryptomonadaceae; genus Intestinicryptomonas. Next base: position 4,257 of record JAVBSE010000031.1, on the reverse strand, counting down.
CCTTATCTGTTTCAATTCCAAAAACTTTTGCCATAGAAGGCAAACGCATATCGGCGTCAATAACAAGGCACTTTTCGCCATGAATTGCAGCAGTAAATGCAAGATTGAAAAGCACGAAAGACTTACCCTCGGAAGGCGTAGTACTTGTGGACAAAATTACTTTTGCATTCTTGCCAACAGGGCTTAACTTCAAAGCAGAATATATGCCTCTGAAAACTTCTGTTGCAGCGCTGTCTGCATTTGAAGCTGCAACCTGAGCCTTCTCTGCAGAGCTTAACTTCTTAATGCGAGGCACGCCGCCAAGCAATGGAATGCCCACAATAGCCTCAATATCATGAGCGCTCTTTGCTCTGTCGTCAATAAATGCAACAAACAAGGCCATCAAAATACCGCCTGCAATACCTGCAAGAATACCAACAAGAATATTGATAGGAATATTAGGGTAAGAGTGCTCTGCCGCCATAAACGCCCTGTCAACAATTCTTGCCGAAGGCGGAATTAGGTTCACTTCTGCAATACGCCTATTTTTTTGGTCTTCCAAAGCCAAGTGAGTTACAATAGCCGCCTGCCTTTCACGCAAGATGGCATCGTACTCAACAGATTTTTTGTCTAGTATGCGACGTTCTTCCTTTTTGGCAGCCAAGTTTTGTTCATACTGAGCGTAGGTTTTCTCAGTCATTTCATAAGTGGTTTTTGCACTTAAAACTACAAGCGCAATAGCAGCGTCTAACTCTTGTTGCAAAACCTGCATTCTGCGATTTAACTGAACCATAGTAGGATGCTTTTCTTTGTAACGCTTAGAAAGCTGTTCCAATTCAATAACCAAAGAAGTTTTTTGCTGCAGCAAACTTGCAACTTTAGGATCAATTGCAATAAAAGGAAGCGTTGTAAGATCTTTGCCTGCACGCTCATACTCTTGAGACATAGAGTAATTTGTAAATACGCCGTCAAGAATCATTTTTGCTGCATTCTGAGCCTGTGTAAGGGCTTCAAGTTCACGCCCAACAAGGTCTATCTTAGAGTCCGGACTTGGGCCATCTGCAGAAATGCGATACTCCAAAAGTTTTTTATCAAGCTCTTTAACTTTTTCGTCTTGCTGCTTTGCCTTTAAGTTTAGACCATGAATTGTATTCATTAAATCTGCAGAATTTGTATTCACAGTAAATGCAATAAACTGGTCCGCATAGGCATTTGCAACTATCATTGCAATTTCTCTGTCAGGGTGTGAAAATGAAATATTAACAACCAAAGACATTCTGTTTGGAACTATCCTTCTGTTGCGGCTTAAAATGCTTTCTTCAGAAAGAATGCCGCCCAAATTAAACGAGGTGCGATAAGGGTCTAGAAGACGTTTTTTCTCTTCTTCCTTCAAAGATCTTTTTACGTAATCAATAACAGAAGCGCTGTTTAAGAGCTGAACCTGAGTGTTCAAGTCTTCTAAATTCATCACAGTTGTTGCAGTATTTTTTGTACCGCCTTCAACAGGATTGTCTGCCCTGCGCAACATTTGCAAAGTTGCAACAGATGTGTACATTTTTTCCTGCTTAAATGTATAAAGGCAAGTTCCCGCAACAATGATGATAAAAGTAATTATAATAAACCAAAATCTTTCACGCAAGATGTGCAGATAGTCTGCCAAAGTTCTGTTTGCAACAGGCGCCGGCCCCTGCAACTGAGGCTGCGGAGCCCCATAGCTGTAACCCTGTCCATAATTTTGCCCATATCCGTAGCCATAACCATAGCCATAACCGCCGTAGCTGCCGCCATAATTGCTGCCATAAGCCCCATAGCCGCCATAACCGCCGTAGCTACCATAGCTTTGCCCGCCAGAGCCGCCTGCAAACTGAGAAACAGTCTTCTTTTTTATGACTTTTTTGACAATTTTCTTAGCATCCTGATTTTCTGAAACTTCAGGATTATTTTGATTAAATTCTTCGCTCATTTCTTAATATAAATAGTGTTAGAAAGTGTATTAGAATGTAGACTGCTTAACTTCAATAAAGTCGCCATCTATGATAGGAAAGTCAGGAACATTAGATTCTGTAAGAATTGCCTTAACGTCTATATTGTAAGTCTGCTCTTTGCCATCAGAAAATTTGCGTTTTACAATTACACCTGTTCTGTTTGCACCTGAATTAAAGCCGCCGCAGCCTGCAATAACTTTAGTGATGGTCATAGTGTCGCCCTCTTCAAGCGGAAATTCATAAGTCCCTGAAAACTTTACCCAGCCATTAACATAGCAGCGTTGCTTGGCGTAGTCAGAAATAAACATAGTTACTTCAGGGTTCACAAAATAATCTTTTTTGTAAAGCTCTGTAATTCTTTGTGTTGCCTCTTCCAAAGTAAGTCCGCCCACTTCCACTTTAGAAATAAGAGGCAAGTTTACACTTCCGTCGGAAGCAACACGCATTACAACATTGGCAAAGTCCGGCTCTTGAAATATGCTAAGCACTAAAACGTCTGTGGCCCTAATTCTATAAGTTGGCTTTGCCTGTTTTTGCACAGAATTAGATACTGCCGGCTTTACGGTAGGATTCACAACAGGTGAAGCAGCTGCCGCAACAACACAAAGTGATGAGGCAAAAAACGCACTCAAAGAAAGAATTAAAAGTGTTACTTTTTTCATATACAAACCCGAATCAAACAAAAAAAACATTAGTGTTCAACAATATTCGACAATTCCAAGTCATTTTTGTTCAAAAAATAAGACTTTTGCAAAAAAAAGCCGAATATCTTTTGAATATTCGGCAATTTTCTTATTAAATAAAGCTCTTACTTAGAAACCGGAGCAATGTTCAACTGCTTGACTAGTGCGTTAAAGCCCTCTTCATTGTTGATTGCAAGCTCAGAAAGCTGCTTTCTGTCCATCTCTATATTAGCAGCCTTGATAGCTGCCATAAATACGCTGTATTTTAGACCACGCACTCTGCAAGCTGCATTGATACGTGAAATCCACAATGAGCGGAAATCGCGTCTTTTTACGCGGCGGTCGCGATAAGCGTAAACGCCTGCATGCATGTAAGCGTCTTTTGCGAATTTGTAAAGGCGTGATTTGTTTCCAAAATAGCCCCTAGTTTGCTTCATAATGCGCTTTCTGCGCTTATGTGTAGCTACTGTGTTTGTTACTCTTGGCATGTTTTAATATTTCTTATTTTAATGGTCTGGGGGTCGCCGATTTGCACCCTTTCAACGCGATTGATATTTTCTTCAAAACTTATTAAGCAAAAGGCATTGCACGCTTAACGTTAGCTGCAATTCCTTCAGAAACAGGCATATCATGACCCATACGGCGCTTCTGCTTTACAGACTTGCTGCGAAGAAGATGGCGCTTACCTGGGCTGCGACGAAGAACTTTGCCGCGTGCCGTTATTTTGAAGCGTTTAGATATTGATTTCTTAGTTTTTTGCATTTTTCCCTTTATTTAGAAAAACCAGTTAATAAATGTACTTCTTTAAACCTTGTAAAGCTTTTTCTTAAAAAACCTTTAATTTTTTTCTTATTAAAAAATTTTTATTTTTTTTGGAACTTTTTAAAAAACTTGCTGTCAGTTAAGGACAGTGTGTTTTGTTCGACTTTTAAAATCGAACAGTGTAATAGGTGAATGTGGTGCAAAAGTTTTATCTTTTGCGCCACATTGTTTTTATAAATACTGCCTTTTGTAAGACTATATTTCTATCTCATATTTAATATATAAACGACCAAGCTAAAAATATGCTTGAAGTATTTTTACTTAAAGAATAGTTTCCTGCGTGAGTATTAAATCTTAGTTATTTGCGACAGAGGAAATCGCAGAGGATTTATTGCTCTACCAATACTACGAAAAATAAATAAAATAAAGGAAATATGATGGACAGAAGAATGTTCTTAAGGAGTGCTCTTGCTGCAGGAGCTTTGGCCAGTATGCCAAAATTTGCATTTGCAAATTCCGCAGCAGTAAAATCTAACGGTGGCAGAATAAGAGTTGCGTGCGTAGGCTGTGGGGGCAGAGGCACAGGCGCAATTAAAGACGCCCTTAATGCAGATAAAAATATACAAATTGTTGCCTTGGGCGACTTATTTGCAGATAGAGTGGAAGGCTGCCACAAAAACATACAAGGCTTTGTTGCAGAACTAAAAGCCAAAACAGAAGGCTTGCCGGAAGACATTTACGCAGTCACTCCGGAAACTATGTTTACAGGCTTTGACGCTTGCGAAAAAGTTTTGCAAGTACCTTGCGATGTAGTAATTTTAGCGGCTCCGCCATGTTTCAGAGCAGGC
>JAVBSE010000217.1:0-10270 GCA_031547315.1 Opitutales bacterium | reverse complement strand
TAACCTAGCAGTCTTATTTTTATCATCAAGTAAAAAATCTAGTACTTTGCAAGATATTCGCAAAGCCCAAATCTTTTTTTGCTTGCTTAAGAAAATTTGAAATATTTCTCAAACTCCCTAAACACCTGATTAAAATCTTTTTCTTTTTAGAATTTAACCAATTGGATAAAACAAATGGTTTAATTTTTTATTGATGTCAAGTTTTTAGAAAAAAATTTTAAATTTTACTCACTGGCTTTTGGCTCTAGTTCTTTGTAAACTTTGTTGTAATTTGCATTAAGTTTAACAAGGCCAAGATATTTAAGTTCTGCATTGCCTGCGGACTTTTCAAAAGTATCGTAACTTATCCAAGCATAATCATTTAACCACAGCATTGAACATAAAAGTTCTTTAGTATTTTTATTGTAACCAATAATAAGCCCATGTTTGTGAGCAGCACCACTTTTTTTTAGCTGCTTATAATCTATTGCTGAAAGTTTTAAGTATTTATCTATTTCATCTTTTTTTGAAGATTTAGGCCTTTCTATTTTGTGATTTTCTTTTATTTTTTTATCCAACTCTTCTTTAAATACAAGATAATAGGGAACAGGAATTCCTGCATCTATACTCCTAATAATATTAAGAGGAGAAAATTTTATTTTTTCTATGCTTCCGCAACGTTTTAATTTAAAAAAATCATTCAATTTTTGCTCATCATATCCTTCAGTAAATGAAGCTAAAATATTATCTTCCCAAGTATTAGGATAAAAAAGGAATTCTGCCATTAGCGTAACGCACGTACCTCTAAAACCTATCTTTGCAGATTCAATGACTACATCGCCATTGTCGTAAGTTTTGATACTTGCCTTTGCCTCTTTAATTTTGCCGCCAAGCTCTTGAGCTGAAAGCGCAGAAAAACAAAAAATTATACCAAAAAGCACAGATATTACAAGAGCACTAAAAACTCTTTTAAAGCCCATTAACAAGACATCTTCTGAGATTCTAGTAATTTGAAGATAGTTTCTGTTCATATTTTTGCCTTTCAAATAAAAGTCTTGATGGCTTAATTTGATATTATTTGTAAAGCACCTTTAAAAATATTCAAGCAAAAAAATAAATTTTAATGTTTAACTTTTTTAAGCCACAGATAACACAGATTTACGCAGATAAAGAAAGATGATAATTAACCACAGATAGAAACAGATGTTAACAGATATTTTTCAAAACACATTTCTTCAAATTATTTAACCCTTAACAGACTTGGATAGACAAACACAAATGCAAAGCATTTGTCTGTACGTCGAGGGCTTAGCCTTCGTTGCTAGGTGGTTTGGAGGAGCGCAAGCAGTTCCTCCAAGTTAAATTACTGACTCCTAAAAACTTTTTTGCGGCGCAAAATTAGTATGACGCAGTATGCAAAGCAAAGCTTGGGAAGCCAGTCGCCATAGCGCACGTAAAACGTTTTGTATTTGTCGAATTTTTCGTAAGTGTGAACGTCTGCATAGGCTGCGCCTCTGAAATAAATATTGCCATTATCGTCTAACATAGGAGAGCTGCGCTTGCGCTTAAAAGTATCGGGCGAGAGAGCTTTGCCGGAGTCGTCAACTATATCTAAAACGTCGGCAGGTTTTGAGCTTGAATCATAAATTCCGCCTTCTGTATTTTTAAGAGTGAATGTTGGAACAAGCCTGCCAAATTGGTCGAAAACGCCGCTTAGGCCATTTATAGAAGCACGCAAGACAGGTCTGCGAGTATACACCGCCAAAAATGCAGAGTGCGTTGCATGCTGCCATGCGCCGCCTTCACGCCCATACCAAGAATCGTTAGTGCAAACAAAAAGTAAGTCTGCGCCTGCTTTTACAGCATTTGCACCTATCCAAGGAAAAATATCTTCATAACAAATTACAGAGCCCACGCTATAATTTTTGCCTGCAATTTCAGCATCTAAATTAACAGGGCCTGTGCCCCTTGTCATTCTGCCAACAGGCACTACGCTAGTTTTTAAGAAGAAGCACCAAGCAGGCAAATACTCGCCAAAAGGAACAAGTTTTTGTTTTGCGTAAAATTTTTCGCTTAAGCCCGTTTTGGGACTTACTACAAAACTTGCATTGTAGCTATCAAAACTTTTTTCTGTTTTTATGTAAGCGGCATTGCCCATTAATATTGGCGCATTCATTTGCGTTGAAATTTCTTCAATCCACTCTTTAACGCCTTCAGTGCCAATAACAGGCCACATAGGCGGCGTAGAAGATTCCGGCCACAAAACCACAGCTACCCTTGCCTTTTCCAAGGCCAAAGTAAGTTTTTTTATGACCATCATGTTTGAATTTCCAAGATTTGCATCCCAATTCATTATGCCTGCAAAATCTGTTTGAACCATCCCTGCCCTAAACACCTTTTTAGGAGCCGAAAGCGTTGGCACACTGCTTACATACAAATAAAAAGACGCCAAAATAAAACTGATAGCCAAATACAATTCAAACGACAAAGCCGAAGGCTTAAATACAGCATTATTGGCGTCTAAATGCCTTACCCTCCACTTATGCCTCATCCACAATTTTGAAACAAATTCTGCAAGCGCCAAGTTAAAAAATATCAAAACAAAAGACACAATATAAGGGCCGCCAAACTCTGCCGACTGTATAATAGCAGGGCGCAGCCACTGGCTGTGCGCCAATAAAAGCCAAGGAAAACCTGTAAAAATAAAAGAGCGCAAATACTCTAAAAACACCCACAAAGCAGCCAAATAAAAAACACGTATTAAACGCAGCCCAATATGCTCAAAATTAAGCAGAGCAACACGCCTTAACTCTAAAAACCAGAGAAAATAAAATACTGAAATTATTAAAGACAGCCCAAATAAAAACAAAAATCCTGTTGGCGGATAAACAAATCTTAACCAAAACAAAAGAAAAATCCAAGCAAGCCAAGAAAAAACAAATGTGAGAACTATCCAAAGTTTTTTAGATAATTTCCCAAATCTGGCCACTAAAAAAATAGGCACTGCAAATACATACGCACCCTCTGCCAATCCAATGGGCTCGAAAGCGCATAAAAAGACAAGAAAGCCCGCAAATAACGCAAATACAGAACTAATTTTAAAAAGTTTTTCCATAAACAAAAGCCGCAAAAATAAATCTGCGGCTCTTAAATTAAAAGTTTTAATTAGAAGTTTTTGATACGCCAGCCTTCGTCTCTTATAAGAGCTTCTGCCTTTTTAAACTTAAGAGTTTGAGTTTCGCCATCTTTATAAATAGTAACAGTTTCGTTGCGCCCTATTCTTGGCATATCCGGCTGCACCATTTTAATTTCAGGCAGTTTAATTTCTTTGCGCTCTTGCTTTGGCTCTTCCATGCTTGGAACGTCGTCGCTGTTAGGACCTGTTTCTTCAAGAACCAAATCTTTTGAGCGTGCAAGCATTGCCTGCAAAACTTCAAGGCTTGATGCGCTTCTGAAAATGCCCAAGCAAACGTCGTTTCTTATCTTAGATAAAAGAGTTTCAAAATATTTGTAAGCTTCGCTCTTATATTCATTAAGCGGATCTTTTTGCCCATAAGAACGTAGACCCACACTGCGGCGCAAGTCTTCCATTTCTGTGAGGTGGTCTTGCCAATTTTTGTCGAACGCACGCATTAAAACAAAGCGTTCAATAATCTTTAATGCTTCAGGATTTTCTACATTTTCACGAATCTCGTAAAGCTTCTGGATTTTTTCCATCACAATTTTATACATTTCAACATCTGTTTTGCCAAAAAGTTCAGACGCCTCAATATTAATAGGGAAGCGACTTGTTATCCAAGTAACCAAAGCCTCAATTTCTTGCTTAGATTCATCAGACTTGCCTGTGTAAAAATCTTCAATGCGAATATTAATTTCTTCAGCAATAAGTTCCAAAACTATGCGACGCGGCTCTTCTGAGGAAATTGTATCTGTACGCAAACCATATATAACTTCACGCTGCTTGTTTAAAACGTCATCATACTGCAACAAGCGCTTGCGAATAGAGTAATTTTGCCCCTCTTCTGCTTTTTGCGCCCTTGCAATTGTGCGATTTATCATTGGGTGCTCAAGAGGTTCGCCTTCTTGGAAAGTTCTGTCTAAAATTTTTGCCATTGGCGAATTTGCCAAGCGGCGCATTAAATCGTCTTCCAAAGAAATCAGGAACTTGGAAACGCCATTGTCGCCCTGACGAGCACAGCGTCCACGAAGCTGCCTGTCAATACGCCTTGAGTCATGACGCTCAGTGCCAAGCACAAACAATCCGCCAAGTTCGCTGACGCCTTCACCAAGCTTAATGTCAGTACCACGCCCAGCCATATTTGTTGCAATAGTAACAGCGCCCTTTAAGCCTGCATTTGCAATAATTTCGGCCTCCATTGCGTGATTTTTTGCATTAAGCACATTATGAGGAATGCCTGTGCGCCTTAACATTCTGCTTAAAAGTTCACTTGCTTCAACAGACGCAGTGCCCACCAAAACAGGCTGACCACGCTTGTAAGCAGCGTCGATTTCTGCGATTGCGGCATTGTATTTTTCGCGACGTGTTTTGTAGAAAACGTCATTTAAATCTTTGCGCATACATGGCTTGTTTGTAGGAATAGCCATTACGTTTAGCGCATAAATATCATGAAACTCTTGAGCTTCAGTTTCTGCAGTGCCTGTCATGCCCGCAAGTTTAGAATAAAGCCTGAAGTAATTTTGAATTGTGATTGTTGCGTAAGTTTTAGACTCTTTTTCAATCTCAACGCCTTCTTTAGCTTCAACTGCCTGATGCAAGCCTTCGCTCCAGCGGCGGCCATACATTATACGGCCTGTATTTTGGTCAACAATGTGAACTTTGCCGTCTTGCACAACGTATTCTACGTCTTTGTCGTAAAGCGAATACGCACGCACAAGCTGACTTATGCAGTGAATTTCTTCTGAAATTTTTATCAAATTATTTTCTTGGGCAAGCTTGAGCTCTTGCTTTTGCTCTACTGTCAAATCTTTGCGGGCATCAATATCCATAAAGATAGTGATAAGATCCGGCAAAACGAAAGCGTCAGGATTTGTAGGCGAAACAGTATTTCTGCCAAGCTCTGTAAGATCAGACTGGTGCTGCTTTTCATCAATCACAAAATAAAGCTGCTCTTTATAGCGGAATCTTTCTTCTTTGTGAAAGTCTGAAGCCATTTCCATGTCGAACTTGTCTAGCTTTTTTAGCACTATGCTGTGCTCCATAAGCTGACGCAAAGTACGATTTTTAGGACAACCCTGCTTAACCTTCCAAAGCTTAATAATAGATTCTTCAGAGATGTCTCCCTTTGCATCAAACTCGTCTTTAACTTCTGCAGCAAGGCTGTTGCAAAGCTTAAACTGAAGCTTGACAACATTTTCTACAATTGGCTTTAATGCTAAAAACGGAGCTTCACGCTCTTCTTGCACAGGGCCCGAAATAATCAGCGGAGTTCTGGCCTCGTCAATCAAAACAGAGTCAACTTCGTCGACAATACAAAAGTTGTGACCACGCTGAACAAGGCTTTCTGCGTCAGAAGCCATGCCATTGTCTCTCAAATAATCAAAACCAAATTCAGACGCAGTTCCGTAAGTAATATTTGCCTGATAAGAACGCTTTTTGCTTTCGTTATCTTGCATATTGTAAATCCAATCCACGCTTAGCCCCAAGAAATTGTAGATATTGCCCATCCACTCAGAGTCTCGCTTAGCAAGATACTCATTAACAGTAACAAGATGGCAATTTTTGCCTGTAAGGGCATTCAAATAAAGCGGAAGCGTGGCAACCAAAGTTTTGCCTTCGCCTGTCGCCATTTCTGCAATCATATTTTTGTGCAAAGCTATGCCGCCAATAAGCTGAACGTCATAGTGAACCATGTCCCAGACAAGTTCGTGCTCGTTTACAATAATTTTTTTCCCGCATAGGCGGCGAGCAGCATTTTTTACTGCGGCAAAGGCTTCCGGCAAAATTTTGTCCAAACTTTCGCCCTTGGCAACCCTCTCCATAAATTCAGGAGTTTTTGCCTTTAGTTCTTCATCAGAAAGTTTCTGGTACTGCTGCTCTATTGCGTTAATTTTGGCGACAATCGGCGCTGCGCTTTTACAAAAGCGTTTATAGTGATTGCCTGCAAATAATTTAAAAAGTTTTGCTATCATTGAAATTCGATTAAAATATTCGGTTTATTCTGAATATAATCGACCAAATCGCAAGGCTTTTATTTATTTTTTGCAAATGCACTAAAAAAAACTTTTTACCAGAAGCGCAAGTGTGGAAACAATTATCATAAACACAATAAATTTTTGATAATATTGCTCTGGCATTTTTTTCACAAAAACCAAGCCCAAAACTGCGCCAAATAAAATACAAGGCACAGAAATTATGTTAACAGAAATGCTGGCATAAGAAATGTTGTCCCAAGCAAAAATCTGAAGCGGCAATTTCAAATAATTTACAAGCAAAAAGAACCAAGCCGACGTGCCCACAAAGGCATATTTTGGCAGACGCTGCGAAAGCATGTAAACGCCCATTACAGGGCCTGCAGCATTGCCTATCATTGTAGTAAAGCCCCCAAGCAAACCAAAACCTGCGCTGTACCACCAAGAACCCACAACTTTCTGAGTCTCTTTTTGAGTTTTATTTTTAGACCAAAACATTACAGCCAAACCCACAAAAATACAAAACGCCATAAGTGGCTCAAAAGTTTTGGGAGGTATTATTTTATCTACAAAAAGTGCCAGAAAAAATCCGCAAACAGCCATTGGCAAAAGCTTTATAATGTAAGTCCACTTAGCCTCTTTTCTGTAATATATCACAGCCACCAAATCTGCAAAACAAAGCATGGGAAGTATTAAACCTGTGGATTCTTTTCCGCCAAAAGCCAAGGCCATAAGTGGGATAGAAATCGTGTTTATGCCCTGAATTCCTGTCTTAGACATACCCACAAGAACTGCGCAAAAAAGCAGTATGGCAAGCTTTGCAGGAGAGTCTGAAACTAAAGATAAATCTAACATAAACCCTCAAAACTGAAGCTTAAAAATAAAAGGTCAAGATTTTGTAAAATTTAAGAAAAATATTTAACCACAGATATAACAGATATAAACAGATGATACGGAAAAATCAGAGCATGATTTCTTATTTAAATAAAAGTGTAGAAAAGATAAACACAAATACAAAGCATTTGTCTATACGCCTGAGGCTTAGCCTTCGTTTGGGGCGCAGGGACGAAACCAGCTCCTGCATATATTTCACAAAAAAAGGGCGAAATTTTCGCCCTATTAAATGTAAAAGAAAAGCTTATTCAAAGAGCCAAGTTGAAAGATAGCGCGAGCCGCCATCTGGAAGGATTACGACAATTTTTTTGCCTACATTTTCTGGAAGCTTTGATTTCTCAAGGGCTGCAAACATGGCAGCGCCAGATGAAATTCCAACAAGCATACCTTCTTTTTTTGCAAGCTCTCTTGCAGTTTTGCCTGCATTTTCAGAACTCACTTGGATAATTTCATCGACCACACTTGCATTATAAATTTTAGGAACAAAACCTGCACCTATACCCTGAATTTTATGAGGCCCTGGCTTTCCGCCCGAAAGCACAGGAGAGTCAGAAGGTTCAACTGCGATAATTTTAATTGCAGGATTTTTTTCTTTTAAGAATTTTCCTATGCCGGAAATTGTGCCGCCTGTGCCTACGCCTGCAATAAGAATGTCTACCTGTCCATCTGTGTCGGCCCAAATTTCAGGGGCAGTAGTTTCATAATGAGCCTGCGCATTTGCAGCGTTTTCAAACTGATTGGGAATAAAAGAATCAGGAATTTCTGCAGCCAATTCTTTAGCCCTGGCAATTGCGCCATTCATGCCTTTTGCGCCTTCTGTAAGCACAAGCTCTGCGCCATAAACACTTAAAAGCTTGCGCCTTTCAAGACTCATGGTATCTGGCATTGTTAGTATGAGCTTGTAAGATTTTTCCGCACAAATCATAGCCAAACCTATGCCAGTGTTTCCGCTGGTTGGCTCAATAATTGTAGAACCTTTTTTGAGCAACCCTTTGCGCTCGGCATCTAAAATCATGTAGAGGGCTGCCCTGTCTTTTACGCTGCCTGTGGGATTAAAATATTCCAACTTTGCAAAGACATCGGACTTACCTGCGTTCATTTTTGTAACAGCCACTAGTGGAGTAGTTCCTATGCTTTCTATAATGCTTTCTTTTGTGCTCATAAGTATTTTGTATCGACGCAGCATCTCATATTTTAAACAAACTTACAAATTTATTTTTAAACTTAAAGACTAGCTCTCACAAGAAAAACATTTCTTTGCGCCCATCCTGAAACACTCCGCTTTGCAAAATGTTTTCTTCAACAGAATAAGCCCCATGTGGACACGCATCGTAAGTATATGCGTGCATATACTTAGCTCACACAAGAAAACTAGTTTTGGAAAAACTAAAGTTTTCTTTCTAAAGTGTGAGCGGCGATACGTGTCCCCTCACGTCTGGGCGTCTACAAAATCTAAAATTTATTTTTAGTCCTTCTTAATTCTACTAAATAGCTACTCACAAAAACATTATCACACACGACACTTACAAACATTATTCTGTTTTCTCATCTACGCCGCAATAGACTTAAAATAAATAAAAATCCCATCTGTTTATATCTGTTACATCTGTGCTTAATAAAAAGAGAATCTCCACTTTAATTTTCGAGTGTAAAATAAAATCTAATCAAAGTTTACTTAAAACTACTGGATGCAAACTTTGTTTGCCTGCGGGTGCAGGGGCGCAGCCAGCCCCTGCAATAAAAAACAAAAAAAGGAAGTTTTTAAACTTCCTAACAAAGTGCCACGCCAATTTCAGACCTTTTACTTTAGCAATGACCAATCGCCAGAATAGTAAGCTTTGTTGAGAAGTTCCAAGCGTTTAGTATCTTTATTTCTTTGGAATAGGTCTTCTAAATCTTTGTATAAATAAAATTGCAGCCACCAGCCTTTACTATATTTGTCGCGCTCAGTTTTTACTTTTTTTAACTTTGCGTACCAGCTTGTATTTATGCCAAATTTTTCTGCTTTTTCAAGGGCGTCTAAAGCATTTTTCCACATGGCGTCGCTCATTTTTATATTGAGCTTTCTAAAATCTTCGTACTTGAACTTGCTAAGGTCTATAGTTTCACAAACGTCATTTATGCCAAGTTCTATGAGGCTTACTTTTGTTTCAAAAACTTTGTCGCCATCGAGATCATATTCAATTGTATCGATGAAGCCATTGTTGTTTGTGTCAGTATATTTTACTGTGGCAAATTTACTTGGGTCAGACTTTTGAAATGTGCGATTATAGCCTTGGAAATATTGCGCATCTTGGTCGATTCTCCATGCGCCCCACTCTGCCCCATAAAGATGCAGTCTGCCATCAAATTTAGACAAGTATAGTTTGCCTTGTCCCGAGCCGTCTTCATCCCATTCGCCCCTGTCTCCAGAAGGGTCTGACTGAACATTGTCGTCTAGTCCGCCTTTATTTGTGCCAACTTTAAAGATGTCAAGGGGCTTGTAAAATTCTACACGTTCCCACCTTGCGCAATCGTCATCTTCATCATAGACAAACCAGAATTTTTTCCAATTTCCTTTTTTGAAAATGCAGTCCCAAGCATCTTCATGATTAGGATAGATTAGTTCGGTCAAAGCTCTAAAACGTGCGTCAGGAAAAAATTTATCAGCCTCTGGCAGGCCTCGCATAGACTTTAGATTTTTAATTTTTTGGACCTTATCCATATAATTAAAACCCGGCCCCATAAAACAAAGCGACATATCAAAATCGAACTCGTTACCCTGAGCGTTGTCGTTATCTAAGTCTATGCCAATGCTAACCCAGTCGCAATTTGGGGCAAGCTGAGAAAACTCTTTTGTGTTTGGCTTTGCCTCTTTATTGTCTGTGCGCTTGCGAGGCACCATGAAACGAATTGCCATTTCAGAGAGTCCGTCTTCATCAAAGTCGTAAAACAAAAATGGGTTCTCCCAATTTATGCGCAGGTCGTCCATTTTATCTGTTGAAGTGTGATGTTTTAAGAAAGCTTTTTGCCCGCCATAGCCCAGATAAAAATCGCTTAAGCCAACACGTTTCCAAGCGTCGATTTTAAAATTATTCCAGTTTATATAGTTAAAAATATTGTCTTTGTTTGTGTCTATAACCCACATATAGTGCCCATTTGGCCAAACTTGATCTGTGCCGTCTGTGGGGTATTCCATTACAACTTGCATATCTGCTTTGCCATCGCCATCTTCATCTATCCACTTTATGATAAGGTCGTAAACGCC
>JAVBSE010000015.1:0-9292 GCA_031547315.1 Opitutales bacterium | reverse complement strand
TTCTTAATTTTAAAATTTTTGAGATGAGTTCGTAAGCTTTTTTTGCACTCTCTTCAATTGCACGCAAAATAAAACAGATCCAATCTTCCCATTCTCCAGATTCAGTGACATTTCTAATTAAGCCATAATACTCTCTTTTATTTTCTATAATATATCTGCTTAGATATAAAATTGGCGTAGAAAGCACGTCTTTTTGCAAGAGATAAAGTATTGTTAAAATTCTGGATGTACGCCCATTTCCATCTGCAAATGGATGTATTGCAACAAATTGATAATGCAAAATTGCAGCTTTGATTAAAGCATTATATCGAGTATCCGCATTTAGAAAATCTAACATATTGCTTAGTAAAGATTTTAATAAGTCTGAACCCTCAGGAGGCGTATATATAATTTTTCTTGTAATAGCTTCTCTTAATTGCGTTCCAGAAGCTGAACGTATTTTGTTTTCCTTACCTAATATTTGCGTACCAATATCCTCTATTAATTGAATACTTAAAGGACGTTTATACTGCGCAGCCACTGCATACTTATTCAATACAAAACCATAGCGTCTTGCTTCTTTTGTCGAAGGATCATCTTCTATTGAACTTGGCGAAAATATCTTATCGGTAGTTGTGACAATATTTTCAATCTCTGAACTATATGTCGCTTCAATATATGGGATAATTCTAGTTAGAAATCGCTGATCTTCAATTTGACAAGCCAAGACATTAAGACGATTTAACTCATAACTTGCATCTAAACATCTTTTCAAAACTTGTTCTGTTTCAATTTTTATGTTTGGAGGCAAAATGGGTAAATCATTAAATGGATTTTCCCTGCTAAATGATAAGAATTCCTGCATAAGCTTAATTTAGTGTTAAAATCTGGCACATTTTTTAACACTAATCAAGAAAATTCCAATTTAGTGTTAAAATTCGACACATTTTTTAACACTAAATTGCGTTTTTGTTAAAATATGGACTTTTTTTAACATTAAACGCCCTGCCCCAAGGCTTTTGCTTTTGCTAAAGTTGCGGGGAATTTTTCTATGTCTCCTTTTTCTGTAACGCTTGGCGCAATTAGCACCCCTGCGTTTTCCCAGCCCATAAAAGATTGGATAGCTTTGAATGTCGCAATTGTTGGCTCAAAATCTGCTTCTACATCAGTTTCTCCGCAAAGCAGAAGATAGGCCTTTTTAATCTTTAGCTCTTTGCCGCCAACATAGAATGAGTAAAATTTATCGATGGCCGCCTTAATCTGCGATGTCATATTATAATAGTAAAGCGGAGAGGCAAAAACAATTGCTTCTGCCTCTGCCAAGATTGGCGCAAGTTCATTAAAGTCGTCATCAAATACGCAGGCTTTGCCGACTTTTGAAAAGCATTTTTTGCAAGCCTTGCAGCCAAAAATTTTCTTTCTGCCTGCGCTAAAAATTCTTACTTCATTGCCTGCTTCTTTAGCGCCCTCTGCAAAGCTTTCGGCAAGTTTATCGCTATTTGCGCCCTTTCTGGGGCTGCCTGTTAAAACTAGAATTTTCATACTGCAAGGCTAGCCAAAGATCTTTACTAAGTCCACATTTTTGTTTTGTAAAATATCTAAAAATCTGCATAAATGGACTGCATGGAAGAGATTTTTGAAAACAAAAGAGCAGATACAAAAGCCTTACTTTCTTTTGGCTTTGTAGAAAGTAAAAAAGCATACAAATATTCCTGCCCTCTATTGAATGGACAATTCAGATTAGAGCTTACAGTTTTTAAAGACGGAAAAATTCTCACAGATGTTTTTGACACTGCCACAAATGAAATCTATGCCCCTGTAAAAGTTTTTGGCGCAAAAGGCGCATTCGTAAAAAAAATAAAAGACGAGTGCGGAAAAATCTTAAACGACATAGCAAAAAAATGCTTTACCTTTGGCATTTTTAAGAGCGACTACACAAAAAAAGTCATAGACTACATTAAAAAGAAATACAAAGATGAGCCTGAGTTTTTGTGGGAAAAATTCTCTACAAATGCAATCTTCAGGCGCAAAGACAATGCAAAGTGGTACGCAGCCCTGCTTAATATTCACAAAAGCAAAATCGGCTTAGAAAGCGATGAATTTGTTGATATTATAGACCTAAAAATTGAACCTGATGAACTGGACAAACTTATCGATAATAAAAAATATTTTGCAGGCTATCACATGAATAAAAAGCACTGGTTTACTGTTTGTTTGGATGGCTCTGTTGACATAAAAGAAATTTGTGCGCTCATAGATAAAAGCTACGTGCTTGCAAAAAAATAAAGGCGCAAACTAATAGCTTGCTTATACGTTTTTCTGCCTTAGGCTAAAAAAGATGTTTTGATTGAAAACAAAAATACCGAAAAGGACTAGTATTGCCTTTACTTTTTGCACAATCTGTGCTTATTTCAAAGAGCAGAAACACTATTAACTTTTATCAAAATGTTTTTTAAAAGAAATTACCTTCCCATTACAATCCTTTCAAAAAAGCCCTTAATTTTGGGCGCATTTTTTGAAGATATTTTTCGCAAAATTCCGGAATTTAAAACTTGGTGTGCACTTAATGCAGATAAGCACCAAAGCATAAGCGTGTTTCTAAAGCTTGGCTATCACTACCAAAGCGACGTGCAAGTTGAAGACGCAAGAAAGCATATTAAGAATCTTACAGACAATTTTCCTAAAATTAATTTTTACTTTTTTTGCAATTCACAGGAAGAACGTGCAAACATCGCAAGTCTTCATCCTAATGCAATATTTTGCAATCAGAATGCGTTTTTAAGAGAGAGCCGCTATTTTGCACTAAACTGCAAAAAGCCTTTTGACGCAGTTTACCTTGCAAGAATTACGCCCGCAAAAAGACACGCACTTGCGCTAAAAATCCCAAAACTTTTCATGATTGGCGACTACAAACCCGCCGAAAGTGACTACGCCCTTAACATACTTAAACAACTGCGCCCTGACACCTTCAGAATGGTTAAAGCACGCGGCATAATTATGTTCTACTATTTGTGCAAAGCAAAAATTGGCATAGCGCTTTCAAAAGAAGAAGGCGCAATGTACGCAGCAGCAGAATATGGGCTTTGCGGGCTGCCTGTTTTAACAACGCAGCACGTTGGCGGCAGGCAATTTTCACTATCACCAAAATTTACATTTTTTGTGGATGAAAATAATCTTACAGCAGATGAAGTTGCAAGACTTGCAATAGAATTAGCTGCAAAAACTTTTGACCCCAAAGAAGTAAGACAAGCAACTATAGATGTGCTAAACGAGCACAGAAAAACCTACGCCGCACTTGTGCGCAAAATTTTTGACGAAACTAAAGAAGGCACTGAAAGCGACTATAAGTATGCGCTGAACTTCCCACATAAATGGGGAGTGCGCTGCCCTGTTTTGCCCCACTTCAGATTTTTCCGCACCTTGCATATTCCCAGCAAATAGTTTTTCTCTAGTTCCTGTTGGCATTTTTAGAGATTTTTATCTTTTTTTGATGGGGGCTTGAGCTAATGTTTCTTTTCACAGACATTTTTAGTTTTGGAAGTGTAGGATAAAAAAACTCCCACAAATTTATGCCATAAGCAAAACAAATGCGCTCAACTGTATCAACTCTTAACATTTGTTTTCTGCCAGATTCAATATGCTGATAAAATTTGTAACTAATCCCGGAATGTTCAGCAAATTCTTCTTGCGTAAGCCCGCTTAAACTGCGAAGCGCCTTAAGTTTAGACGCAATATCAAAATTTTTTTGCATACTACCAATTGTAAGGTGTTTTGGGCAAACTCAACACCTCTCGATTGGTAGTGCTAATTTACTTGACAAAATAATTAAATCTGCATTATCTTCGCATAAAAAATATCACATTAATAGAAACTTACGGAAATAAAAAATATGAATGACGAAATAAAAATAGGAGCAAACCAAAAATTTTTTTACATCATACTTGGGCTTCTGGCAGGCTTACTTGTATTTTTTTGGGTCGTATGTGTATTTACTGCTGATGATAATGATTCAGGCAGTGCAATTTTGGCAATGAACGGCGCCGGCGCACTTGCTGATTTATTCGATTTAATGATTAAAATTTTTCACTACGCATCTTTAATTTCAATATTCGTGCTAATCCCTTGCATGATAATTACAGGAGGAGTTATCATTGTCGGCAAGAAGGGCAAGTTCTCTCTTATTATCGACAATGCGGGCATTATTGAAGCAAGCATTTTTGGAACACATACAACGCCTTGGTCAAATATAGAAAAGATATATTCTAAAAAAGATGAGAAAAATCCGCTAATGGGTGAGCAAATTTTTATAAAGTTTAAAGACCCAAATCTATTTATAGAAGAATGCAAAATTGCGTGGGTTAAAAAAATCAAAGAAATGCAGCTTAAAAATAATGATGGCGCAATGGTTTTAAATTACAAACAGTACGCAATATCTGCGCCTGAACTTTTAACTGCTTTGCAGACAAAGTTTGAAGAATATAAGTCAGCTCAAGCAAAAGCATAATTGACTTTAAAATTTAAAAACAAAAAAATTCAGATGAATGTTGTAAGAAAAATTCTGAAAATTTCTGCGTTTACACTATTGCTGCCTGCGTTTAATTTAAATGCAAGCAGCAGCATGGGCCATATTGGAGCAGGAATGTCGCCGGATTTTATGCCCAATTTGGTGAATCTGATTTTTAACGACGCAGGCAGCTCTAAAGTTACAGAGGCCCAGTTGAAAACTGCTGAGGAAAATTTGGCACGCGGCTTTGAGCACGCAAAACAATTTATTGGTGAAAGTTTTCAAGGCTTTAATCAGTATCAGACGCTCATAAATGAATATGTAGAAGAAATTGCCAAAGAAGAACGTAATCTAAAAATTCTCAAATTAAGCGATGACGAAAAATATGAAATTGTCGAAGAGCAGCTTAAAAAACGCTATCCCCGCGAATGGGATAAAATGAAAAAAAGTACGCGAGATTTTTTAGTAAAAGGCGATGTAGAAGCCATGATGGCACACATCATGCCTGAGGAAATGATTATCAAAAAAATTGCGCAAAAAAAAGAAGAACTCAAAAAACTTGGCGGCAATACCAGCAAAGAAATCATACAAATGATGGGCGTATCGCCTGATGTTACAGCCTACATTTATAAACGTGAAGGCGCAAGGGCGCTAAAGGTAAAAACTTTTAGCATTTTTTCTACAAGACAAGAAGAGATGAATCAGAAAATAAAACGCTATAATGTTATTGCCGAGCAATCTGCCGCAGTGGCAAGGCAGAAGGCTGAAGTAACAAGACTCTACTATCAAATAGCAAAAGAAGAAAAAGCTGCCGAGCTTTCAAAGTCTAATGCAGTTCATAATTTGTTTAACAGCATTTTTATTGATGGCTTTGCATATACGCAAAAATCTAGTTGGGGGAAACAAGGCACCTCTCATATTGGCTCTGCAAGGGCATTTCAGCGCTTAGGCGAAGTTGTAGAACTAACAGAAGGTGTCAGCAAAAATACGCTTGGCGCTCTTTCAAACACAACTGCAATTTTAGAAGCAGAAGCCGCAAAGGCTGTTATTGCCCTGCTCTACAAAGAATTTGATTTGTATGAAATGTCTTTGGAGCATTTGGCAAATCCAAGCGAGCAAGCTATTTTAAATGCACGCAGAAAAATCACTGAAGCTGAAATAAATATGGCGTCTGCTATTTCTTCAGAACGTGTTGCAGGCCAGTTAAATTGGGGGAAGTGGAATACCTATCTGGACCTTTTAGAACTTAGCATAGCTTGCGATAAAATTGTAAAAAATGCGCTGCTTAATAATATCAGAAGCGCAGAAGTTGCAGAGCAAGTTTACAATCAGAAAGTAAGAAATGTGCTTGGCAGAGCTGTAACTACACAAGGCGCAGCCTACTTAAATTTCTAAAAAATTTTTATTAAAAAATACAAATAAAATTAAAAACTTATGAATACAAAATCTAAAAAACCTAATATTTTTACAAAAATATTTTTTGCATTTACTCTAGCCTGTACGCTTCTTTTTTTTACAGCCTGCGGACCTTTACCTAGCAGTGAAGTAAAGTCTAAATTAAAAGAAAGACTACCTGACTGCCTTGATTTAGTTGAATTTTCAATGGGAAAAGTTCAGGAGCAACAACAAGCTATGATGCATAGCTATTATTCCGCTCCTATTCATTTTAAAGTGAAAGTTAATTCTGTTAAAACATATATACTTGTCAGAACTGAAAAGAGTTTTAGAAGTTCAAATAATATTATCTTCATAAAAGAATGCACTCCCGATCAACAAATTTATGAATTTGAAGGCAAGGCAAGCGTATCTAGCAACAGTGAAATTAGAAAAAAAGAAGGGATAGGTATAAGATTACCCAATGAATTCTATAATAATAAATTTGGTAAAGTCCAAAAATGGTACGAAGAAAAAGATGGCATAGTACTAGTTGTAGGCTCTAAAGAAGAAATCGAATATAACAGTGCAAAAGCTGCCAGCATTGCGACAGAAAAAGCAAAAGAAGAAGCTGCCATTAAAAAAATCCATGACGACTTTGCAAAGTTCTTGCCTGGTATTTGGGACTATAGCGATGGCGTAGGCATTATCACTATGCAGTTTTTTGATGATGGAACTTGCAAAATTTTAAAGAACACAGGCAGAGGCTGGAACGCAGGTGCCCTTACTTGGAAACTTTCAGGCGCTAAACTTACTTTTACAGACGGCGGTAGCGCAAATGTTTATGAATTAAAGTCTATTGATGCAAAAAATTTCCTCATGAAAAACTATAGTTTCACTTGGAAAGGCACCAGAAATGAAGCTGCTCAAAAGAAAATGGAAGAAGAACAAAAGGTATTAAATGCAGAGCGAGCTAAGCTTCAGGCAAATATTGAAAAGCGCCTCCCAGGAGAATGGGAATGGGACGAATATGCAAGTGCGCCTCTGATAGAAGGTCTTTCTGGCATACAAAAATTGTCTGCAATTGCCGACTTTAAAGCAAACGGATTATTTGATATAAATTTGTTTTACTATGACCAAGTACAAAAGAAAAAGCGCCTTGCTGCAACGCAAAGCGGCACTTGGAAAGTTGAAGGCGATACCCTTGTTCAAACTATAAATTCAAGAAACTATAAAAATCAGAAAGACGAAGTTTATAAGTATAAATTTAACGTAGATGTTCTTGTTGAAAATTTCACAGCAAGCCCCATTGGCAGCCCCAAAGGAAGCTTAAAAGCAGGTAAAAAATCAAAAGATAAATAGAACTATTCTTCTGATTTTAAAGACATGGAATCGCAAAATATATATCTTAAGCAAGCAAAAGAAACCAAGGGACTTTCAAGTTTTGCAAAAACTATGATCTTAACTTTGCTTGCTTCATTCTTAGGAATTTTAGCAGGGCCCTTTGCTGCTTTTGTTTTGCCTGATATATATTTTGCATATCCATATTTAGGGGGCATTTGCAATGCGCTTATATTTATAATAATGTTTGTGGCACTGCAGTCTGTTTTAGATTACAAGATATTTTTGAATGCAAAACGCCTTGTATTTATAGTGCTTGTGCAGCTTTTGCTAATGGTCTTTTTTGCCTTATTTTCTGATTTGGCAAATGTCTCTACATATTTAAAAGATAATTGCGACATAGCATACAAAGCGCTTCTTTTGCTGCCTGTGCCTGTTTATATGCTGCTTAGCGCCTTGGCTGCTGCATTTGCTATTAGCGCGGTAAGAATTATAAAGTCTCTCTTTTATCTTATTTTCCTTACAGCAATATATTTGGCAATAGACATATTTCTTAAAGATAAAAGTACTATATCAGTAGATGATAGCTATGTAATTTCGGCATCACTAAACTATGTTTTTTCGGCAATATTTTTTGCAAATATCTTAAAGTGCTTTGCAAATTTGCCAAGATACTCTCCCTCAAACAATGATGACTATGTGCCCGCAAGCACTTTTATTTCTACAACAAATATAATACAAAATCAGAAAGACGAAAATATGAAATGCAGCGTGTGCTCAAGTGATTTAAGTACAGATGCAGCCTTTTGCCCAAAATGCGGAACTGCTGTTAACAGACAAACTGCTGCGATTACAAATACTCAAAATTATCCCCAAGGTCAGCAGATTAATGTAGTAGTAAATCAAACAGATAATTTTCCACGCAAAAGCAGACTTGCATATATTGTCATAGGTTTATTTTTTGGCGCACTTGGCATACATAATTTTTATGCAGGCAGACCAGGATCAGGGATATTCCAGCTTCTGATAACTTTATTTTTTGGTTGGCTTAACATATTCACATTCTGGCTGATTCCAGGGATATTTCCTCTTTTTATTTGGGTTGTATGTGAACTTATATTTGTTTCAAAAGATGGCTTTGGCAGAAAAATGAGGTAAAAATATAAATAAAAAATTAGTATTAAAGTGTGTTGCGCTAAATATTTTTGCAGGAGTATCTACACTATCGCAACTGTTTGCATCTCAAGAAAATCCTTTTAGACCTGCCGATGGGAAATTTTCATCGTACAACAATTCTAGCTGGAATAATACAGATTTCACTTACGCAGATTTTTCTAATATAGATAATGGCGATACCTTTGTAACCCTTTCTAGTTTGGGTTTTCAGCGCAATTTTTCTCATGCAAATTTTTCCAATTCAGTTTTTAGAGCAAGTATTGCATATGCAGATTTGAGCTATGCAAATTTTCAAGGTAGTACAATAAACAAAAATACTACATTTGGAGATTCAAATCTGAATAATACAAATTTTTCTTACACAAATATAAGCGAATCAAAATTTGATAACGCCAGCATAGCAGACGCAAATTTTTCATATTCATACATAGATGGATATAATGGAGAATGGGTATATGGAAGCTATAAAACAAGCTTTACTTCCGCAAATATTGAGAATTCTAATTTTTCAAATACAAATATTTATGGCGTGAATTTTGACAATGCCACATTTAAAAATGTTAATTTTATTTCCTCAGAAATACTTGCAAGTTTTAAAGGCGCAACGCTCTCAAATGTTGATTTTTCAAAAAATAAATCAATGAATGCAAGTTTCAATGGAAGTCGCCTTGAAAACGTTATTCTAAAGAACGTCAGCTTTGCCTCAAAACCGCAAGATTATGCCATGACTGCAACATACTCAAGCGTTGGCAGAACGGACTATGCTGCCGGCAGATTCAGAGATGCAAAGTTGAATAATGTGGATTTTTCTAAGAGTACATTTACTTCAAGTTTAACTGATTTTAGCAATGCAGATTACAGCGATTATTGGTCATATGGTGCGCATTTTGAAAATGCCGAACTAACAAAAGTAAATTT
>JAVBSE010000161.1:0-5849 GCA_031547315.1 Opitutales bacterium | reverse complement strand
AGCAATGTTTTTGCAAGCATGACCCTGCGTTTTTCGCCGCCTGAAAGTGTTGAAAACAGTCTGCTTTCAAAGCCTTCCAGCCCCAAATTTTTAAGCGTATTTTTTGCAAGCAAAACTTCAGACTTTGAAGCAAAAAAATTGCCGGATGCAAAGGCCCCCATAAGAACTACATCTAAAACAGAAGTATCAAACGCCAAACTGCTTTCTTGCTCTAAAACTGCACGCATTTTTGCAAGCTCTGTGGGTTTGTGATTACTTAAAGACTTTCCATTTAAAAAAACTTCGCCGGATTTTGGTAAAATTAGGCCACTTATAATTTTTAAGAGTGTAGATTTTCCCGCCCCGTTTGCGCCAAGAACTGCCAAAAAATCGCCTGCTTGCACCTTCAAATTTATGTCTGAAAGTATAGTTTTTTTTGCGTAAGAAAATTCAATATTTTTAAGCTCTAACACTTGAAGCCCTCCTTAATAAAATTAAGAAAAACGGTGCGCCGATTAAAGCAGTGATAACCCCCACAGGCACGTTGTCTACAAGGTTTACAGCTCTTGCAATTATGTCTGCAAACACTAAGAGTGTTGCGCCGCCCAAAGCAGAAAGAGGAATTAAAATTCTGTTATCGGGAACAGAAATTAAGCGCATAATATGAGGCACAACCAAGCCTACAAAACCAATAATTCCGCATAAAGAAACGCAAGACGCTGTCATTGCGGCAGCGCAAAGCATTGCAATAAATTGCACAAGCTTCACATTTGCTCCGCTATGATACGCTGCGTCCTCTCCCAAGCTTAGCATATTCAAAGTTTTTGCGTTTAAAATCAGAATCAAAAATCCTAAAAAACTAATAAAAGAGCCTAGTCCCAAAGAGCTCCAAGTGCAGGCGTCTAAAGAACCCAAAGTCCAAAATATAAAACCTTTTAGCCCTGCCTCACGCACTGCATACATTAAAAATCCAACTATTGCGCCGCAAAACGCATTCACTGCAATGCCTGCAAGAAGTATAGAAAATGCGCTTACTTTGCCGTCTATTTTGCCAAGCTTCCAAACTGCAAAACTTGCAAAAAGCCCAAATAAGAGCGCAAAAATTTGCAAAGAAAAACCTTCGCCTGCAAATAAAAAAATTGAAAGCGCCGCCCCCAAAGCTGCGCCGGAACTCACCCCTGTAATAGATGGGTCTGCAAGCGGATTCCTAAAAAGCGTCTGCATAGCGCAGCCTGCAACTGCAAGGCTAGAGCCTGCAAAAATTGCCGCAAACAATCTTGGGGCACGTATTTCAAAAAGAATTATGCGTAAATCGCTATCAACTGCCTTACCTAAAATGCAGTCAAAAATCTGTTTTAAAGAAATATCTGCAACGCCCACAGTTAAAGAAACTGCGCTCAAAAAAAACAAAGCCAAAATCAGCGCAAGAAATATTAAAATGACCCTGCGCAAGCTCATACAAAAAACCTTTGAAACTAGCGCTTAAACCCAGAACTTCTGTTCATAGGAGGTCTTGGCGGCAAGTTTTCATTGCGCATACGATAAACAATTCTCGCTTTTTCAATATCTTGCGGAGTCATTTCCATTTTAACTCTGTCGCCAACTGTAAGCTTAATAAAGTTTTTGCGCAGCTTGCCAGAGATGTGAGCAAGCACTGTGTGTCCATTAGACAATTCAACCTTAAACATTGTACCGGGCAAAACCGATACCACTTTTCCTTCTACTTCTACGCAATCAGCCATTTATTTCTTGATGAGTTATTTTTTTATATAAAGTTTTCATTTGTATTTTCTTATAAAATTTAGTCAAGTACTAAGATTCTATGCTAGATAAAACAATTCCAGACTGTCCTTTTTCGCCACTGTTTCCTTCTTTTTTAAATAAAGATGACGAATTTTTCATGAAATTAGCCTATAATCAGGCTCTTAAAGCCTGGGATATGGGCGAAGTTCCTGTTGGCGCAGTAATAGAATATGGGGGCGAAATTATTGCCCAAGCGCACAATATGGTTGAAACGCTAAAAGACCCAACAGCCCATGCAGAAATTTTGGCTATCACCCAAGCTGCAAAAAATGTTGGCGACTGGCGCTTAAATGGGGCAACTATGTATGTAACAAAAGAGCCCTGCCCTATGTGCGCAGGCGCATCTGTTATGAGCAGGCTCTACAAAGTTGTCTATGGTGCGCCAGACCCTAAAATGGGCTTTCTTGGCGGCAATTTATCAATTCATAAAACAAATGGACTTAATCATTCGCTGATAGTTTCCGATAGTGTATGTAAAGATGAGTGTATCGAACTCTTAAAGGTGTTCTTTGCACTCAAACGCAAATCAGAACCGGATAAAAATGAACACGAATACTCGCAGTAAAATCTTAAGCTTATCGCTGACGCTTTTTAGTTTATTTTTTACAATACAAGCAGAAGGAAAAACAATGAAATACGAATTAGTCCCATTAGATTATGACTACAATGCGCTTGAGCCTTATATCGACGCAGAAACTGTCAAAATTCATCACGACAAACATCAGGCAACCTACGTTGCAAAATTAAATGCGGCGCTTGAAACTGCTCCTGATTTTAAAGCCCCTGAATGCCTAAAAGAACTAATTTCAAATCTCGACAAAGCCCCTGCTTCAATTAAGGGCGCAATACGCAACAACGGCGGCGGAGTCTGGAATCATACATTCTACTGGAAAACATTTTCTCCTCAAAAGACAAACCCAAGCGAAGCGCTTTCAAACGCAATTAACGCAAGCTTTGGTTCTTTTGATAAATTTAAAGAAGCACTCTCTAACGCTTCAATAAATCAGTTTGGAAGCGGCTGGGGCTGGCTGACTGCAGATGCAGACGGCAAGCTATATATTGAAGCTACGCCAAATCAAGACGCCCCAATTATGGGTGCTGCTATTGGCGCAAGCGGCAGAAGCCCTCTTATTGCAATAGACGTTTGGGAGCACGCATACTACCTAAAATATAAAAATGTGCGTGCCGACTACGTAAGCGCTATCTGGAACATCATCAACTGGGATGAAGTCTCAAAGCGCTACGAAAAAGCAATCAAGAAATAAGCTTAAAGTATAAAATTTTAAGGAGAGTTTTTACTCTCCTTTTTTTTTGCGACTATTCCTAAAAAAACGCGTGCCAAGCTCAACACAAAAAGAGCTTGGCACGCCACACATATTATTACTACTATTACTAACTAAAATGAAATATACTTGTTCTGTTATATAAGACGCAGCAAATTCAAAAACGTTCAAAAATATTTTAAAAAAAATTTTTTACTTCAAAAACAGGTATTATGATAAGAGATGTTCAGCCCAAAGACTCCAAAGGAATTGCAACTATTTACAATGAATATGTTTTGCATTCTACTGCCACTTTTGAAGAAAAGCCAGTTTCAGAACAAACAATACAAGAAAGACTTGCAGAAATTTCTACAAACTTTCCATTTCTTGTTTTTGAGGAAAATTCTGAAATAGTAGCCTATGCCTACGCCCACAAGTGGAAAGAAAAAGACGCCTATAAATATACCCTAGAAACAACAGTTTATGTTGCGCCAAAATATCAGAAAAAAGGCATAGGGCTAAAATTAATGCAAATGCTGATTGATGAATGTAAAACAAAAAACTATAAAGCCCTAATTGCCTGCATTACAAAAGACAATAAAGGCAGCATTGCACTTCATAAAAAACTTGGGTTTTTCCAAGTTTCAGACTTTAAAAGCGTTGGACTAAAATTCGGTAAACTATTAGATGTTTGCGACTACGAACTTTTGCTGTAGAATTTTAAATCTTTATAATTTCAGCTTTTTAAAATTGCAGCTTTTTCTACAGTGGAAACCAAGCTCTGCGGAACGCAAGCTGCAATAAAAACACCATCGTCTTCAAAACTTTGCCTGCGTATTGCTCCAATGCTTGAAAGCTTATTTAAAAGCTTATATTGGCTGTGAGGAAGCATAAGCTCCAAAATTTTTGACTTGGCAGAAATTGCTCCGTCTATTTTTTGCAAAAGCAAATCCAGACCCTCGCCAGTTTTTAGGCTTATGGCAACACCTTCAGGATACTGCGCACGCAGCGCATAAAGCGCAAAGTCGTCAGTAATTTTGTCTATTTTATTAAAGACAACAATAGACTGCTTTTCAGAAGCTCCAAGTTCTTTTAGCACAGCTTTTGTAGTTTTTATATGCTCTAAAGCGTCTGGGCTTGAGGCGTCAACCAAGTGCAACAAAACGTCTGAATGCACAGCCTCTTCTAAGGTAGATTTAAATGCTTCAATAAAGCTGTGGGGCAAGCGCCTTACAAAGCCCACAGTATCTGTAAGCAAAAGCTCTGCCGAACTTGGCAAAGAAATTCGTCTGGTTGTGGGGTCAAGCGTTGCAAAAAGTTTGTTTTCCACAAGCACTTTTGCGTCGCTTAACTTATTCATTAAAGACGATTTTCCCGCATTGGTATAGCCAACAATTGCAAGCGAAGGCAGCTCTGAATTCTCACGCTTTTTTCTTGAAAGACTGCGCACACGCTTAACATCTTCAAGATCTTTTTTTAGCTTTGAAATTTTGTCTGAAACCATGCGCCTGTCTGTTTCAAGCTGGCTTTCGCCTGCGCCGCGCTGAGTAACGCCGCCGCCACGCTGCCTGCTTAAATGCAGCCATGCACGCTTTAGCCTTGGCAAAGAATATTCTAATTTTGCAAGTTCTATTTGTAACCTTGCCTCTTTAGTTTTTGCCCTTCTTGCAAAAATTTCCAGTATGACTTCTTGCCTGTCTATCACACATTTGCCGGAATCTTTTTCCCAGTTTTTTTGCTGGGCGGGCGTAATTTCATCATCAAAAATTATATACTGTGCGCCAAGCTCTGTAGCCTTTGCGTCAATTTCTTTAAACTTGCCGGAACCCACTAAGTAATGCGGATTTGGCTCTTTAAGATTTACAAGTTCGGATCCTAAAATTTCAAAACCTATGTTTTCAGAAAGCTCTTTAAGCTCATCCAGCAAACCTTTTGAATAATCAAAGCCCTCGCCATCTCGGCGTAAGCCCACTAAAAATGCCCCAGAGACATTTATTTTTTGCGCCTCCGAGATGATTATTTCTTCCATTGTTTATTTGGCAATATGTTCTTTGTCATTAACTGATATTGTCGTAAATTTTATAAAAAATTCAAGCTTATTTTTTATTTGATGTTTGACATAAATCTAATTCCCTTAAAGTCTGATTCCTATGCAATACGCCACATATTTCATCTGCGCAGACGACGAATTTATTGCCGATAATCGCGCCAAAGAACTTTATGCCGAACTTTCGGCAGAGGTTTCTGATGATATGTCTAAAGAGCTTATCTTGTGCGCTGCAAATACTGCCTCAGAAGCAGACAGAATTTGCACAAACATTATAGAATCTGCCCGCACGCTTTCTTTGTTTGGAGGCAAAAAAGTAATTTGGGCAAGAGGCCTTAATTTTATAAACGATACAAACGGGCGTGCAAAAGACACTCAAGAAAATCTGGAAAAACTTGCAGAATTTTGCGAAAACCTAAACCCCGCAGAAGTCGCGCTAATCATAAGCGCCTCGCCTGTGGACAGACGCAAAGCCGCTTACAAAAAATTTGAAAAAAATTCTAATTTTGAATATTTTGAATCTAAAAATGCAAGCGAAGCCTGCCTTAGTCTTTTAAATGCAGAACTTAAAAAACTTAATATTAAAGCAGAGCCCGAAGCTCTGGAAATGTTAATTTCTACAGTTGCCGCAAACCCAAGAATGGCTTTAACAGAACTTCAAAAACTTGCCTGCTACATAAATTTTACAGGCACAATTTCTTGCAGCGATGTCATAGAGATGGTGCCTATTTTTGGAGAGGGAGACTTTTTTGAAATTT
>JAVBSE010000001.1:0-8390 GCA_031547315.1 Opitutales bacterium | reverse complement strand
TATAACCTATGTAAAAATTTCTCCAAGAAAGCCAATTATTGCTATCTGCTAAAATTGTATCACACCTTTCAATGTCTTTTTCTACACCAATTCCTTTGTAATGTAAGTAAGCAACAATAGGTCCATAATTGCCATTCCACTTTGATATCAAATCAAAATGTTTTCCTGTTTTATTTTTTATGTCTGGAATCGGAATTGAAAAATACAGATTATCTTTCAAAAGTTCTAATGCCTTTGCTATATTTTTTTCAGTACCTATTCCCTGCACGTACATATTAGCAAGGTTGATTCTTGCCATTGCTCCGCCTTGCATTTTTTCTGCGTAATGAAAGGCTTTTTTTGCATCTCTCATTTTAATATTTCTTTTGAGATCTCTATCTAGTGGAATCTCATTAAAGTAATAGCGATATTCTGTTTCTACACGATAATCACCTCTCGGGAAAAATTGAGGGAAAAATCCCTGATAAAAAAGCGAAGCCTGAAGCGGAGTTGTATAAACTCTCTGAAAGAAATCTTCTGGCGAATCAAAAGTAATTTCTTCTTCTCTAAAATTATGCTCCCAAGGAGCACCATATTTACTGATTGCAATTTGAATAATTGCAGTTTCTGCGAAAGTATTTGCAGAAAATAAAACGCAAAAGCTTACTAGAAATAGTCTGAATAAAAATTTGAAATTAGGAAATCTCATAAAATCTTTTAACATGAAAAATATTATATTATAATTTGTCTCTCAAAAGCAAGGAGCAAAAGATGAAAGTATTGATTTTAGATTTTTTTTGAATGTAAATTTTATTTTTCGTTCAAAAGTTTTTTGTTCATTTCTGTTTCATATCTTTATAAATACTTTTGTTTGGCTATGTTGTGTTTCTATTATTTACCTATGTGGTTTTACTATTGTTCTGTGCAAAAAAATTGGGTTATTTGTATTAGACCTTGACTTAAGTTCTGTTGCAGGCTCCTGTAGCTGGAATAATAAAAGCTATCAATTATGGAAAGAAACACATTGTCTAAGATTTGGATAAACTCCTCTGAAAGCCTTGAAAATAAAGGCTCAAATATAGTTTGTAATCATCAGGTCGTAAGTTCGAGTCTTATAGCCGGCTAACTTTAAAGCTCGCAAATATTGTTGTTTGCGGGCTTTTTTGTTCTAAGAACAGATGTTTGTTTTCGCAAATTGCCAAGTTCTGATGATAGGAGTAAAGCAGTAAGTAATTGTTTTCGCTAAATTTTTAAATTTAGCGATTCTCTGTCGGAACATTTATTTTATTAGCTTTCTTAAGTTTTTTTCATTTACTACTCATCTTAACGATGAGCGCATAAAAAAAGAGCTTCAATTAAAGCTCTTTTTAACAAAGTAAATTTTACTGATTTTTAAGTTTATCTTCTTCTTTATTCTCGCTTTTGCTTCGCAAAACAACAACTGAACTTGCAAATAAAAATATGTATGCGCAAAATTCAGAAAGTTCTTCCCAAGCTTCAGCATTTAGTGTGTGTTTATGCTCAAATATAGCGGCAACGCCCAATAAAAGGGCTGCAATAAATAGGAAAATGCCTTCGGGGTTTATTAAAAATTTGATTGTCGCCTTAAAATACTTTTTGAAGTGAAATGCAGCGTAGGCAAGTGGGATAATCAAGCCCAACGCAACTGTTGTGTATCTGCCACCGTCTGCTAACATAAATATTAGAAAAGGGTGTATGTTGAAATGCTCAAAATCTACTTCTCTTAGCATGCCTGTATAGCAAATTGCCGCTAAAAAAGCTATAATCGCTCTGTCGGGTCTTCTGTTTAAAAAGAATGTTATTAAAAATAGTAAAAATGCTATAAAAAGTACAAAAACTTGTAGATTTTCTAAGTATGAGTTTTCGTTAAAAAAATTTTCTGCTACATTTGAAAATAAATTTATTTGTGGATATATAAGATTTGTTATTGAGTGAGATATCATTGTTTACAATCTTAGACTCATAAGAATTGGTGTCGAGAAATTTTTTTATACAGAAAATTTTTTTAAATAAAAACTTGTAAAACTTAGAAATTTTTGTGCAAACGAACTTATAAAAAAATATAAAATTTTTCACATTTCCGCAAAGCATATTTTTTGTTTTACAAGAATTATTAATTTAAGTATGGTAGGGGCTTACTAACTAATAACTTAAACATTGGGGAATGAATATATGAAAAAATTGTTCGGATTAGGGGCAGGCTTTCTTATGGCTTTTGCTTCTTTATTAAATGCAGCAGATTATTCTGTGAAATCGCCGGATGGCAAATTAGAGGTCAAAATAAGCGATGGCGAAAATCTTAGGTATTCGCTCTTTGTGGATGGCAAGGCAATACTTGAAGATTGTAAAATCGGCATAGAAACTGACAAGGGCTCTATTTTGCAAGATGTGAAATTAACTTTGGCTGCTGCTGTTTCTAAAAATTAAATAATAAACGCGCCTCTTTATGTGAGGGCTTTGGTTAAAGACGAATATAATCAGTCTGAATTCAGTTTCGGGGCTTGGTCACTTTATGTGCGTGCTTATAACGACTCTATGGCTTATCGTTTTGCATCTAAATTTGAAGGCGAAATTAAAGTTAAATCAGAAACTTTTGAGCTAAAATTTGAAGA
Source organism: Opitutales bacterium (assembly GCA_031547315.1). Taxonomy (GTDB): domain Bacteria; phylum Verrucomicrobiota; class Verrucomicrobiia; order Opitutales; family Intestinicryptomonadaceae; genus Intestinicryptomonas. Next base: position 5,778 of record JAVBSE010000001.1, on the reverse strand, counting down.
TGAACTCAATGCAGTCTGCCAGCCAACCTTTGGCACAAGGGCAGATTTTGAGTGTTTTACTGTTCTTGAAAAAGTAGGAAAGCTCAAAGACATTTTTGCAAGCTGCCTGCCTTATATAGTAGAAAAGCAGGGCTATAAAATTTCTGTGCTGGAATCAGGAACTTGGGACTACCCCAGCATGAGAGTAAATTATCCTAAAGACGCAAAGAGTCCCCAAGGCTGGTGGTCTAATTATCCTAAAAAATCAGAGGTCAAAAGCGCTGTAATGACAGCTGTAGAGTTTGAAGACTATATTGCAAAAACAAGCGGCAGCAGAAGCTTCCCTTGGCGCATACTTTTTGTGGCAAGAACTGATGCAGAGCTTATTGATAACGACGCAGTTTGCAGGCTTGCAGAAAAATCTAAACTGGAAGACGCATCTTGGGTAAAGGGCGGCGTCAGCGTTTGGGACTGGTGGAATGACTGGAGCTTAGAAGGCGTAGACTTCAAAACAGGAATGAACAATGAGACGCTCAAGTACTATATAGATTTTGCTGCAAAGGTAGGCGCTCAATTTTCTTTGATAGACGAGGGCTGGCTTGAGGGCAATTCTGTTGTTACCGGCAAATTCAGAGTAGATATGAAGATGCTTGCAGACTATGCAAAATCTAAAAATGTGCGCTTGCTTGTCTGGGTAAGAGCCTTGCACCTTCTAAATGACGCCGAAGAAGCTATGAAAAAAATCAGCGAACTGGGTATTGCAGGCATGAAGATAGACTTTATTGAGCATGACGACCAAATTGCAAACGACTTTCATTGGAAAATGGCAGAGCTTGCAGCCAAGTATAAATTGCTTGTAGACTACCATGGCTGCTATCGCCCAAATGGTTTAAATAGGGCTTATCCAAATGTTCTTACTTTTGAAGGCGGGCGTGGCAACGAGTATAATAAAATGAAAAACCCATCGCTGCCAGTGCACGATGTAAATTTAGTTTTCACAAGAATGCAGACAGGGCCTTATGATTATACTCCCGGTGCAATGCGCAATGTGAACTTAAAAGACTTTGCGCCAAGCAATGCAAATCCGCCGGCAGTTGGCACAAGGGCACATCAGCTTGCCATGTTTGTTTTGTACTTTAGCCCACTGCAAGTGATGTGTGATTCTCCTACTGCTTATGAAAAATATTTAGACACAGCAAAATTCATAGCAACTGTACCCACAGTTTGGGACGAGACTGTGGTGCTAAGCGCAAAACTTAACGATTTTGCAGTGCTTGCGCGCCGCAGTGGCGAAATTTGGTACATTTGCGGCATGGCTGCAGATTCCGACAGGGATGTAAAAATTGAACTCTCAAAACTTTTAAAAGCAGGGCAAAAGTACGAAGCAGAAATTTTTACAGACACGCAAAATTCTTACAAGACAGCGCAAGACTGCAAACGTGAAGTCAAAGAACTTTCGTCAAAAGACAGCCTGGATATTAAGATGACAAAAGGTGGCGGCTTTGTAATGAAGCTTTCTAAAAAGTAAAATAAACTAATTAATTTAAAGCAGGGCGGAAGTGAACAAACTTTCTGCCTTTTTATATTAGTGTAATCTAGTTTTATAACTTGACTTTAAAGAAAGCAAATTTAATATTTTGGGTAACAAACATAAATACTGTACTGTTATGAAATACACAAAACTTATATTCTTAAGTGCAACTGCGCTTTCTGCAAGTTCGCTTTTGGCTGCTATTGATCCTGGAACATATGATTCAAGCGATGTTTTTACCGACACATCTTTGTCTTCGCCAAACACAAATGCGAGTTGGATTTTTGATGGTTCTACATTCTCTAGTAATTTTTCTTTGGAAATGACAAATGGAACTGCTGCTACAGATTATTATATGCAGCTAAAAAGTTCTGAAATGACTTTTTCAAAATTAAATCTTGCAAGGGCAGGTGCAGGCAGTTCTGCAGTTGTAGAGCTCCTTGGAACTGCAGATGCAAGGTCTAAGCTTACAGGTGCAAGTGGTGTTTGGTACCTATGGTTAACTGCTGCAGGAACAAGCACAACAAAAAATGAATTGCGCTTAAGCGGATATTCAGACTTTAGCGTTACAAATTTTAAAATTACATCTGATAATACGACAGGTTCCGGTAATGCAGGTGTTGTGATTTCCGGTGCATCAAATACATTTACCGCATCTGATGTTTCTTATGTGAATTATGTAAAAAATGCAGGCGTTCTTAATCCTAATACATATAATTTGTACTTTAAAATAAGTGGTGTTGAAGGTGCAAAATCAAGTGCAACATTTCAGAAAGATTTGACAATACGCAGTAGTGAATTTTCCACTACGAAATTTGAAATGCTTGGAAACGCCGAATTTACAGTGAAAGGACTTTTCAAATTAGGAGAGCTTTCTGAAAAGGGTAAGTCAGAATTTTTAATCACAGGTTCTAATAATAAGTTTGAAACAACAGCCGCCGGAAATAACTTTCTTATTGGTTCAGATTTGCTTGGTGCTGATACAAGATTTTCTATCGGCGGCAAAAACAACACATTAAAAGTTGCAGGTAAGGGATATGTGGGTACGGGCACAGCAGGGTACTCATCAACTGCAACTTTAGAAATTAAAGGCAGTGGACACACTATCAATTTTAATGGCGGTCTTGAGGTGCGCAATGCAGGAGACTCTAAGGGTGTATTAAGCTTTGTTGCAGACGCAGATGGCGTTTCTACTGTCAATACAACAACAATGGCGCTTTCAGAACTTTTGATAGACTTTACTGACTTTAGCGGTGATGGCTCTGGATTATACACAGTGGCGCTTGTTTCTGCAACTGGCGCTTGGACTGGTGCAAATGCATTTGATAGTACTGGCACATCAAGTAATGATATAGTTACAATGGGCAGCACAGGTCTGTCATGGGAAATTAAGTATGATGGCGCAGGTAATTTGAACTTTACTTATAATTATTTAATTCCGGAGCCTTCTACTTATGCTACAATATTTGGGGCTTTGGCTCTAGGATTTGCAGCCTACAGGCGTAAAGCTGTGAAACGTAGTTAATATTCCGTTACGATAAAAAGCCATCACAGGTCATGTACCATTTGTACACTCGCTGCGATGGCTTTTTTAACTCGCCTTTACATTTGCATAGCGTCTCGCCCACTCGCTACGTTCGGGGTCTTTTGGCTTCGCCAAAATTTCATTCGCACTTCGTTTGAATTCGTATACTCATCTTAGCTGACGTTTGACAGCTTTATAAAACCACAGGTGTCCTGTTAACTTTGCATCAAAAGTCTTAGAATGTAATCATGCAAAGACATTCAGTGTATTTTTTTTCTAGACGATTTGAAATCAAAACTTGCTAAATAATTATTTTTTTAAGCACAGATGGAACAGATGTTAACAGATTACAATTTAGATTAAATCACTTTCTGTCCTTTAAATGTGAACGAATTAGTTTAAAAAAACTTGACTGTCTATCTGTTAACATCTGTTCCATCTGTGGTTAATTTTTCTTCTCAAAAATTTTAACGGGACACTAGTGTTATAAAACAAGATATAATATCACTATTGTCCCTTTTATATTTTTAATGAACACTAGAGAGATAATACTCCTACTGCGTTCTTGCTTCAAAAAACTTGGTGAAATTTATGTGCGTTTGTACACGCCTTCCGCAAGTTTTTTACAAAAAACGCCGAGCTTGGGGCTTGGCGTTTAAATTTTTTGTCAATCTGCTTTTGCTTATTTATTCAAAGTAAGCGTTGCTTGTAAAACCATTTGGCAGTTCTTTGGGGACTACTCTGTTGCCCTTCATGTTGATAGTTCCGCTTGTAAGTTTATCAACAAAAACTCCAGGGCTTTTAACTAACGGCGAACTTACATAGACATTATTGAAAAAGTTAATGTCGCTGGCGTAAGTTACAAAGAAGCCGCCTCTGTAGAGCATTTCGTTTTTACGGGGTATGGTATTTACAAACAAATTTTCAACAAAGCTGATATTGCCCGCAGAGCTTATAAACGCAACAAGTCCAAAAGAATTTCTAAATACATTGCGCTCAAAAAGTACGTTCTGAATGATAGGGTATGCTGTCTTTTCTTCGGATGGGTCTGTTTTGATGTATGAGCCAAAAAAGATGTCTCTTACTTTGCCGCAGTCTTTCATTCCATAGGGGTTAACAGACTCAAATTCGCAATCTTTTACAACTACGTTATCAACACCATAGCCCTCGCACCAAGAGTTTAGCGTATAGCCTGTTTCAAATTTTATTGCTCCCATTTCATTGCGAAAAAATTTGCAGTTTTCTATAGTAACGTCTCTTGCAAGAATAAGCAGCGCACGCGCTCTGTTTTGTCTGAATGTGCAATTGCGGATAATCAAATTGTGCGTATTAAAGCTTTTGTTGAAGATGACAAACTGCTCGCCTGCTTCTGGCAAATCTTCATCAAAAGTAAGCTCATATTCATGCTCTTCTTTGCTTATTTCAGGTTTTGAGGCTAGTGGAATTTCTATTCCTGTTGGAGAAAAATCTAAATTTCTAAATTCAATTAGATCGCCAATTTTATAGCGTGCAGATTGGTGACGCAGTTTAACTTTAGCAGTGTTTGGACCAGTTTTTGTTGCTACTGCATTAACGTCGTGGGCGTTTAGGCAGTCGTCAGCGCCCCAGCCAATTTCGCAATTTTCCATTTTAAGATAGCCTTTTGAGCGTACTATGTGGAAGTGGTCGGCAGTTGAAGTTACTGCACGTTTTTTGTCGCCTTCGGGTATTTTAATATTTACGTTTTTAAGGTGTGTATACTCTTGATAACCATCCATGCTTATTGCGTGCCCCGGTGTAGAATATATATTTATATTATCAAGTGTAAGATGAACATTTGACTCCATTGAAATGCAGTTCATGTGGTAGTAGTAATGATTCATTCTAAAGAAGTCTCCCCTGTTGAAGCTTGCAGCTTCTTTAGGTGTAAGAAAAACTCTTAAGGTATTCCCAGAGACCCATTTTTTTTCTTTTACAGGAGAGTCATCCCACATTTCCCAAGGGATAGACCTGCCGGCTTCAATACCAACAGAGCGATACTCTTCATCTGCAGAAGAAAGGAAGGCAACCTTAGGATTGCGCTGTGGATAGTCTTCTTTTTCATAGTCCACAAAAAAGAAGTCAACATAGCTTTCTTTTTCTGAAGATTTTGTTGAGACAACTTTTACAAAGCTGCCAAGTGGGTCGCTTTCCCAGTCCCAGTCAAAATTGAGGTTAGAAACTTTTACTCTCTTGCAATTTCTGATAGTAAGGCTGTTAGATTTTTTCTTTTTAAATACTAATGTAGAGCCGCTTCCGTCAATTTCAAAATCTTGCAGGCCCGCAAGCAAAATAGGATATTCTTCTGTTATGTAGTATCTGCCTTTTGGGAGAACCAGTTTAGAGATTTTTTTCTTTTTGCAGTCTTCTATGGCACTGTTAAATTTTTCTATAAAGTTGTAGCAGTCTTCTTCAATAAAGTATTTTTCTGCGCCAACTATTGTGCCGTTTCCGTCTGGCAATTCTACGTCAAATTCTTCAGAGCCTGTGGGGCGCTGCATATCGCTTGTATCATACTTTTTTGGTGCGCCTATTACAGGATAGTATTTTTCAAAGGTTCCATATTCAAGTTTTACGTCTTTAATTTCGGCCTCAAAAGAATTTAAGCCATAGACTGTAAATGCGTATTTTTTTGGCGTAAACGGCGTAGAAAAACGCATTGAATATTCTTGGAAATTTTCTCCGTTTTTAAGATTAACATGGGCAATGTCTGTAACATGAGTAG
>JAVBSE010000100.1:0-4665 GCA_031547315.1 Opitutales bacterium | reverse complement strand
TCTAGAGTCGCTTTCAGCTTGTGCAACAACTCTGTAAACACGCCCAATTAAATTAAAGTCGTTAACATAAATTGAACCAAGGTGAGATTGCATTGCGTCGAATATTGCGCTGATAGGCACATTTAGCATTTGCGCTCTTTCTCTGTCTATATCTGCAAAAAGCTGAGGAGTTGAAACTCTGTATGTTGTATTTGCCGTTGCAACAGATTCCAAATTTTTTGCTTCTGTAGCCAATAAATGAGTGTAATGCTCAAGCGTTTCCAGCCCCAAGCCTGTTTTGTCTTGTATGTAGAACTTGTAGTCTCCGCCACTGCCCAAACCATTTACAGGCGGAGGCGCAAGAAGCACAACAATGCCTTCTTTGATTGCGCCCGCAAGTTTTCTGTTGGCTTCCATCATGATAACATCAGCATTTCTGCCCTTGGCGTCACGAGCTTTTTTATCTGACAATTTGATAAAAATTGCGCCCGCATTTGAAGACCTTGCAAAGGTTGCGCCATTAAGGCCGGCAATTGCGATAGTGTCTTGAATGCCATCAATGTTTCTTAGAATTTCTGCAGCTTTATTTACAACATCATTTGTTCTGTTAAAAGATGCGCCGTCGGGCAACTGAACCATTGTAAACACAAAGCCTGTATCCTGCTTTGGAATAAAGCCCGTAGGGGTTTTTTCAAAGAAATATTTTGTGGCAAACATCAAGCCGCCGTAGACAATAAGCACAATTATTGCTATCCTTACAAGTATTGCAATTGTGCGTCCATAGATTTCAGAAATTTTCTTAAACACAAAATTAAATCCCTTAAAAAACCATCCAAAAAAGAGATTAATTATGCGTGAAAAAATGTCTGGCTTTGCGCCTGTTTCCTGTAAGAAAATTGCGCAAAGCGCAGGCGACAATGTAAGAGAAACTATTGCGGAAATAATTGTAGAAGCAGCAATAGTCATTGCAAACTGCTTGTAAAACTGACCTGAAATTCCGCTAATAAATGCAGTAGGAATAAACACAGCGCACAAGACCAGCGCAATTGCCATAACAGCGCCCTGAACCTGAGTCATGGCTTTTTTGGTAGCTTCTTTAACAGGCAAGCCTTCGTGTATATTGCGTTCCACGTTTTCAACCACCACAATAGCGTCGTCAACCACAATACCAATAGCAAGCACCAGACCAAATAAGCTAAGGTTATTAATTGAAAATCCAAAAGCCGCCATCATTGCAAACGTGCCAATCAAAGAAACTGGAATTGCCAAAAGCGGAATTATTGCAGCACGCCAATTTTGCAAAAATAGCATCACAACAATAACAACAAGTATAATAGCTTCAAAAATTGTATGATATACTGCAGTAATAGATTCTGAAATATATTCAGTCATATCAACAGTCACCTTGTAAGCCACTCCCGATGGAAAATCATGAGAAAGTTTTTCAAGAGACGCTCTAAAGCGATTTGCAGTGTCAATAGCATTTGCTCCCGGAAGCTGATAAGCGGCAATTGCAACAGCCTCGTTTCCGTTAAGGTAAGATTCGTCAGAATAAGTATAAGAGCCAAGCTCAATTCTTGCAACATCGCTAAGCTTTATAACTTTGCCTTCAGGGGTATATTTTACAATGATATCTTCAAATTCTTTTACGCTTACAAGCCTGCCTTGTGCATTGATAATAAGCTCGAAAGCAGCGCCTGTATTTAATGGAGGCTGATTAAGCTTGCCCGCAGCAACCTGTTTATTTTGCTCTCTTAGGGCTGCAACAACTTCTGATGTGGAAACATCCAAAAAGCTTAGTCTGTCAGGATCCATCCAAACACGCATACTATATTCACGTGCTCCAAAAATTAAAACTTCAGAGACGCCTTCAACACGTGAAAGATAGTCTTTCATCTGCGAAAGCGAATAGTTTGTGAGATAAAGTTTGTCTCTTGATTTGTCCGGCGAAAACAAATTTGCCAGCAAAATCATATCAGGCGAACGCTTTTTAACAATAACGCCAATAGTCTGAACTTCTGCAGGAAGCTTTGGTTTTGCAGAGTCTACTCTGCCTTGCACCAAGACCTGTGCCATATCAATATTTGTGCCTGTTTTAAAAGTAACGGTAATACTTACAGAGCCATCGGCAGAACACTGGCTTTGCATATAAATCATATCTTCAACGCCATTGATGGCATCTTCAATAGGAAAAGAAACAGAATCTTTAAGGGTTTGCGCCGAAGCTCCTGGGTAAGAGGTTGTAACAGTAACAGAAGGCGGCACAATATTTGGGTATTGCGCCACAGGCAAAGACTCGTAGGCAACAAAGCCCACCAACATTATTAATATAGATATGACAGACGCAAAAATAGGTCTATCAATAAAAAAGTGTGAAAATTTCATAAGATTATTTTTTCAAAATAGGTGTAACAGCCTTGCCGGGGATTGCACGCTGTAAGCCATTTACAACCACACGCTCGTCTCCTTTTAAGCCATCAGTAACAATCTGCAAGCCGTCAATTACGTTGCCCACAGTAACTTTTCTGTATTCCACAATATTTTTGTCGTTAACAATTAAAACAAATCTGTAAGCTAAGTCTGTTTGAACAGCAAGTTCCGGCACCATAATGCGTTCTTTTGCTTCGGCAACTTTTAGGTAAATTTTTGCATAGGTTCCAGGTATAAGTTTTCCGTCTTTATTAGGAAATTCTGCTCTAAATTCTATACTGCCGTTGCTAAGAGTATTGCCAACATAAGTAAGCACTCCGCTTTCATGCGGGATTGTTTCACCCATGAGTGTGAGTTTTGCATCAGGTCCTCTTACAGATTTTTTGCCTGCAAGTACTTCAGGATCTTTAAAGTCTTTTAGAAGTCCGCTTTGATTGTAAATAAGCATGTCTCTTTCGCTGACAAAAAATGAAGCATAAATTATATCCTGCGACACTATCGTAGTAAGCGGAGTTGTAGAAGCGTTCACAAGATTGCCTTCATCGACCAAACGTTTGCTCATAAAACCTGAAATAGGGGCTTTAACTGTAGTAAATTCCAAATTCAAATTTGCTTCAATAAGCCTTGCCTCAGCGCTCAAATTGGCAGCCTCAGCAGAAAGAAGCTCTGCCTTTCTTGTTTCCAAAACTTCATTTGAAATAGCTCTGGTTTTAATAAGTTCTTCTGCACGCTGCATATTGCTTTTTGCAAGAGTAATTCTTACTTGGCACTCGTTTATCCTTGCCTGACACTCTTTTACAACTGCAATGTATGGGCGGGCGTCTATCTTAAAAAGAACATCGCCTTCTTTGACATAGTCGCCGTCTTTAAAGCAAATTTTTTCCAAATAGCCTCCAACACGAGCGCGCACATCAACATACTTACTTTCAGTTAGCCTGCCGCCATAGGTGTCCCAAATATCTTGCATTTGCTTTACAGGCAAAGCCACGTCAACAGGCATAGGGGGCATTCCTGCAGATTTTGCACCTTGTGCATCTTCCTTTTTAGAACAAGCAAAAAGGCCTGTTACAATTAGAACTAGAACTAGTTTTGATTTAAGATTTATCTTCATTATTTTTTTATTTAAATATTTTGTCTATGCTTTCAGATATGAAATTGTTAAAGAATTCAATGTCATGCTTGGCCAAACTTGTCTGATTTGTAAGGCGCAAATAAGGAAGTCTGCAAGAAATTAAAGAATAATTCATTCCCATTAAAGACAGGGCTATAAGCGACAATTCTTTTTTGGAATACTTGCCGTTTGTAGCAATATCAATAAGCTTGCAAACGTTTTGATGTCTGGGTTTTATGCCTTTTTCATAAACAATATTAAAGCCTTCTGACGGGAAAGATTCTTCACGTTTAATTATGGCAATAAAATTCAAAAAACGTGAATCGTTAAAATATTCAGAGTTAAAACTTACAATCATCTTAATAAGTTCAAGCGCCTGTTTTTGACTTTTATTTTCTGACTTAATAAACGCAGCAATTTCTTCTTGCTGAGGGGTAAATTTCTTTTCAAAATGGGCCAAAACATCAGATACAATTTTTAAATACATTTCATGCTTGCTGCCAAAGTGATAGTTTATTGCAGCATGATTGACATTTGCTTTTTTTGCAATTTCTCTGGTTCTTGCGCCTTCAACAGAGCGATTGGCAAACTCTTCCAATGCCGCATATATAATGGCACTTCGAGTTTCGTCTACGCTTGTTAATTTTTTGCCTTCTTTATCCATTTGGTTAAAACAGATGGTTTATTTTTTTTATTGAGTCAAGAATTAAAATAAAAAGAAATAAAAAAATCTTGACTGAAACAGATTTCTCTTCATTTTGAGTGGCTTAATTTAATTGTCCGATGGTGTAATGGTAGCACAAAGGTTTCTGGCACCTTTTGTTGGGGTTCGAGTCCCTATCGGACAACGTTTAACGAATACATTTTGGCTAAAATCTAGCCAACTGCAAAAAGGCAAAAACTGGTCACGTACGTTAGTACGCTCCCACCTTTTGCCTTTTTTTGTGTCTCAATTTTATCTCAAAATCTATTGCGTTAAACAAACAATCAAGTGTGCTTTTTTGGGGTCAACCCCAAAATGAGTGGTAATTAGGTTTAATGCCGCACAGGACAAGGACTCTTAATCTGTAGTTTTCAAAGTTGCGGTAGCCGTAGGCTTGGCGTTGGATCAGCTTCATCTTGCGGTGGAAGCCTTCGGTAATTCC